>CACXCQ010000015.1 GCA_902766185.1 uncultured Eubacteriales bacterium | reverse complement strand
CACATCGAATGCGGAGATCCGGTCGGTGGCCACCATGATCAGGCTGTCGCCATTGTCGTAGATCTCGCGGACTTTTCCTTCTTTGATGGGGATGAATTCTTTCATTGGTTTCCTCTCTTTTGTGCTCTTTTTTCGGCTTGACTGCCTTTGCATTGCGTTTCGCCGGTCGATATCCGGCCGGATGCTATCAGTTTAACAGAATCCGGCGAAAAAATGAAGACCGATCTGCGGCTGGGTGACCGGCTCGGTTCGGAGGTGGGCCGGGGGATCTGAGGACTGTTGTACGACCGTTCCCATTCGAAACATGTTTGAGAAAGCGTATAGGGAGATGGGCGGGGCAAAAGCAGATAATGGCGACAATGACATTCCGCTGACGGGACGATTCAACTGAGCCGAATACTCCAAGAAGCGTTGGAATAACATTTCTTGCAGTAGAGCCCGAATTCTACAGGAAATAGATCTGGCCGGATGCTCTGTAGGAGCCAGTATCCACCACCCCAACATTTTTAGCAGAGCCGGAAACGAAAAGAGCCTTGAAAGACTGGTCTTTCAAGGCTCTGATTGTGTTGGTGACCCATATTGGACTTGAACCAATGACCTTCTGGTTGTCACCCAGACGCTCTCCCAGCTGAGCTAATGGATCATCTCGCGAGAAGTATTCTAACACAGAAACGGAGGTCTGTCATTAGGAAAATGGATTTTTTTTCGTAGCTTTTTTGTTTTTTTGCGGAGTTCGTGTGAGGAAGGGGCGGCTGCAGGCGTAGATGGCGGGGAGGGGAAAAAACCCGCCGGATATGTTGAAAATATTAAGAAAATTATGTATAATGAGTCCGTGGTTAATGCTCTTGTGATTGGAGTGTGTGATGACGAATTTTTATGTGACCTACATGTTGGCGGATCAGGCGGCGAGAGATAAGTACATGCAGGAAGTGCTGGCCTCCGGGGTGATCGAGAAATCCCGGGAAGAAGAGGGCTGCATCCGGTATGAGTATTTCTATCCGGTGGGTTCCGACAATACGCTCTTTCTTTGGGAGCAATGGGAGAGCCGGGAGCATCAGGCGGCCCATTGCCAGACAGAGCATTTCGCCAGACTAGGAGAGATCAAAGCTGCCTGCGGCGCTGAGACCAGGATCCTCATCGAGGATCAGATCGTCGAAGGGTGACCGCCGAACCAGCGACCGATACTACCGTCGAACCAGCGGTGCGGCATAAATCAACGTACTATATATAATAGGAAAGGATACCGTTCATGGGCACCTTTGCGCAGGAATTCATGAGAATCTATGATCGAAAGATCGCTTCCGGCGAGATCACCTTCAGCCGCAGCGGGATCACTGCGGGTGACTTCACCGCACTGTGCATGAACGGACAGTATGTGATTCCGGAAGATCGGCTGCAGGTCGTCTTCGATAAAATGAGAATGACGGAGGAAGAGCGGCAGCGGCTGCTTGCGTGCGCCCGGCAGCAGGAGGAGACCTGACAGGATTACTCTTGACATGCCGGTCGATGTATGCTATGTTATCCAAGGTTAGTTAAACTAACTATTAGATAAGCAAATCAAAAAACGTTATCATTAGAACTAAAGAAAGAAAGAGGTAAATCGTTATGTTGTTTGAACAGATTCAGGAAGTAGTTGCGGAACATCTGGATTGCGATAAGGAAGAGATCACCAGAGAATCCACATTTGAAAGCCTTGGAATCGACTCACTGGACGCAGTTGAACTGGTCATGGAACTGGAAGAGAAGCTGGACATCCAGCTGGATCTGGACAGAGATCTGGAAAACATCGACGAGCTTGTTAAATTCGTAGAGGAGAAAATGTAATTTCTCAGAAAATAATGGAAGGCTAATAACATGAAAAAAGGTAGAATAGCTGAAATGCTGGGAATCGAATACCCGGTGTTTCAGGGTGGTATGGCATGGATCGCCGATGCGGATCTTGCAGCAGCAGTATCTAACGCAGGCGGTCTCGGTATCATCGCTGCGGGCAACGCGGACGGAACCTATGTTAGAGAGCAGATCAGAAAGGCCAAAGAACTTACCAGTAAGCCCTTTGGCCTTAATATCATGCTCCTTTCTCCGTTCGCGGATGAAGTGGCGCAGATCGCAGTGGATGAGGGCGTAGAGGTGATCACCACCGGCGCCGGTAACGCCACAAAGTACATGGAAGCATGGAACGCAGCGGGCATCAAGGTAATCCCGGTGGTTCCATCCATCACGTTTGCCAAGCTGGCAGCCCGCTCCGGAGCGGCGGCGGTCATCGCTGAAGGCGGTGAGAGCGGCGGACATATCGGAGAGCTGAACACCATGGCCCTGGTGCCGCAGGTATGTGACGCAGTGGATCTGCCGGTGATCGCAGCCGGCGGTATCGCCGACGGACGGGGCATGGCAGCAGCATTCGCGCTTGGCGCCGACGCAGTACAGCTGGGAACGAGATTCCTTTCGGCGAACGAGTGCAACATTCACGAAAACTATAAGAAGAAGATCCTGAAGGCCGGAGACACTTCCACCATGGTTACCGGAAGAAGACTGGGCCATCCCGTGCGGAGCATCCGCAACGCTTTCTCCAGAGAGTACGCGAAGATCGAATACACGGACATCTCCGACGAGGAACTGGATGCCTTCGCGGCCGGCAAGCTGCGCATGGCGGTGCAGGACGGCGATGACAAGCAGGGATGCTTCCTGGCAGGACAGTCCGCGGGACTGGTCAAGAAGGAAGAAAGCTGCGCGGAGATCATTCAGGATCTGATGAGCGATTGCGAGAGACAGTTACGGAGGCTGGAAGAATGGGTAAAATAGCATTTGTATTCGCCGGACAGGGTGCGCAGACACCCGGTATGGGCAAGGACGTATATGACGCGGTTCCCGCCGCTGCGGAAGTTTTCGCAAAGGCAGATGCGGTCCGCGAGGGAACATCCCGTCAGTGCTTCGAGGCGGATGCGGCAGAGCTGATGGAGACCAAGAATACCCAGCCCTGCGTTTATACTGTGGACCTGGCCATGGCGGCAGCGCTGGAGGCAGAGGGCATTCACGCCGACATGACGGCGGGTTACTCACTTGGCGAACTGGCAGCCCTGACCTATGCCGGAGCCATGAGCATCGAAGACGGTACCCGGCTGGTGGCGGAGAGAGGCAGACTGATGCAGATCGCCTCAGAAGCCCACGAGACCGGAATGGCAGCAGTACTGAAGCTGCAGGATGACGCTGTTGAAGAGATCTGCAGCAAGTATCCGGATCTCTATCCGGTGAACTTCAACAGCGACGGACAGGTGTCCGTGGCTGGAGATAAGGAACAGCTGCAGCAGATGGCGGCAGACGTCAAGGCGGCAAGAGGGATCGCGAAGATCCTGGACGTCAGCGGCGCCTTCCATTCCCCCTATATGAATGAAGCGGCGGAGGAATTCGGCAAGGTCCTGGCAGAGGCCGAGTTTGACGAGCCGAAGATCCCGGTGTACTCCAACCGCACAGCGGAGTCCTACGAAGGACAGGATATCCGGGTCCTGCTGAAGGAACAGATCATCAACCCGGTATACTGGAAGAAGCTGGTCAGAAACATGATCGATGAGGGCGTTGATACCTTTATCGAGCTTGGACCCGGCAAGGCCCTGACCTCCATGATCACCAGAATCGACAAGGGAGTGAAGATGTACAGGGTCAGCGATATGGAAACGCTGCAGAAGACACTGGAAGGAGTAAAGAACAATGCTTAAAGGGAAAACAGCAGTCGTTACCGGCGGCGGAAGCGGCATCGGCAAGGCCACCGCGCTGAAGCTGGCGGCGGATGGCGCCGATATCGTCATCGTCCACATGGATCCGGAAGAGAAGGCTGCAGAAGTGGTCGGCGAGATCGAGGCTCTGGGCGTGAAGGCCAAGGCTATCCGCATGGACGTTTCCGATTTTGAAGCGGTCAGCGGCATGGTTGCGGAGATCGTGGAGGAATTCGGTTCCATCGATATCCTCATCAACTGCGCAGGCATCACCAAGGACGGACTCATCGCCAGAATGAAGGAGGATCAGTTCGACGCGGTCATCAGCGTGAACCTGAAGGGAACCTTCAATATGATCCGCCACTGCACGCCGGTGTTCATGAAGCAGAAGAGCGGTGCTATCGTCAACGTATCTTCCGTATCCGGCATCATCGGCAACCCCGGACAGGCCAACTACAGCACATCCAAGGCGGGCGTCATCGGACTCACCAAATCCACGGCTAAGGAACTGGTGTCCAGAGGCGTTCGGTGCAACGCGGTGGCTCCGGGCTTCATCGCCACGGACATGACGGCGAACCTGAGCAAGAACAACAAACTGGTGGATATGATTCCCATGAAGAGAATGGGAACAGCGGACGAAGTCGCAGATCTGATCTTCTTCCTGGCTTCCGATGCTTCCAGTTACATTACGGGGGAGATCATTAAGGTAGACGGTGGCGTAGCCATCTAGAAGGAGAAGAAAGATTATGGACAGAAGAGTAGTTGTAACGGGACTTGGCGCCATCACTCCGCTGGGCAACGATGTGGAGACACTGTGGAAGAACCTCATCGACGGAAGAAACGGAATCGGCCCCATCACGCTGTTTGACGCATCGGATTTCGCCGTGCAGATCGCAGCTGAGGTCAAGGGTTTCGATCCCAAGGAATACATGGACAAGTCCGAAGTCAGACGCGCAGACAGAAACGTTCAGATGGGTCTTGCGGCAGCCATCCAGGCAGTTGAGGACAGCGGCATCGAGGGTCACTTCGATCCGGAACGCACAGGAGTGTATTTTGGCTCGGGAATCGGTGGCATCGCGACTTTTGAGGATGTCTTCGAGAAGTTCCTGGCCAAGGGACCGAGATTCGTCTCCCCCTACTTCATTCCGATGATGATCCCCAACATGTGCGCGGGAACCATCGCCATCCGCTATGGGATGCAGGGACCGGCTCTGCCGGCAGTATCCGCCTGCGCATCCGGGACGAACGCCCTGGGCGAGGCTTATCGTGCCATCAAACACGGCTATGCGGATGTCATGGTCTCCGGCGGAACGGAGGCAGCAGTCACCCGCAGCAGCGTGGCCGGATTCATCAAGATGCAGGCGCTGAACGTCACCAACGACGTGACCCGGGCCAGCCTGCCTTTCCATAAGGACAGAGGCGGATTCGTCATCGGCGAGGGTGCCGGCGCGATGATCCTGGAGGAATACGAGCACGCGAAGGCCAGAGGCGCGAAGATCTATGCGGAATTCAGCGGCTATGGATCCACCTGCGACGCCCATCACATGACGGCGCCGGATCCGGAAGCAAAGGCTGGCGCGAAGGCCATCAGAGACGCCTGGGAGCAGAGCGGAAGCATCGAAGCATCCAAGGTCTACGTCAATGCCCACGGCACAGGAACTCCGCTGAACGACAAGTCGGAGACCCTGGCTTTGAAGAAGGTGTTCGGAGACGCTGCGTACGATCTGGTGATCAGCTCCACCAAGTCCATGACGGGACATATGCTGGGCGGTACCGGAGCAGTGGAAGCCATCGCATCCGTGCTGGCCATGCAGAACAGCCTCATTCCGCCGACCATCGGACTGGATGATCAGGATCCGGAATGCGATCTGTACTACACCCCGCTGGTGGCGAAGGAATACGATGTGGACTGCGTTCTGTCGACCTCCCTTGGTTTCGGCGGTCACAACGCGTGCGTGGGATTCAAGAAAGTGAGCGAATAATGAATCAGGAAGAACTGAAGAAGATACTCCCCCACAGAGATAACATGCTGCTGGTGGAAGAAGTTGAGCTGGAAGAAGTTCCGGACGGCGACGGTGTGAAGAAGGTCTCTCACGGCAAATATCACGTGAAGGGAGATGAATATTTCCTGCAGGGACACTTCCCGGGCAATCCGGTGGTTCCCGGCGTGATCCTCTGTGAGATGATGGCTCAGTCCTCCTGCCTGCTTTTTGCGGATCAGATGAGGGATGGAATGCTCACCATGTTCACGGGACTGAAGGAAGTGAAGTTCAGAAACCCGGTGAAGCCGGGGGACACCTTCGAATCCGTATGTGAAGTCGTGAAGAGCAAGCCACCGTTTTATTTCGCCAAAGGCAAGGGCTACGTAGACGGAAAGGTCGCGATCCAGGCGGAGTTTTCCTTCGCGTTGGTTAAGGCAGACAAGTAAGGAAGGAACCTTTCATGGATAAAAAACTGGTTATCACAGGGATGGGCGTGATCTCGCCCATCGGAAACACTGTGGACGAATACTGGGACAATCTCATCGCGGGCAAGACCGGCGTGGGACCCATTGAAAGCATTGACACTACGGACTTGCCGGTGACCTTTGCCGGTGAAGTCAGAGATTTTAACGCGAAGGATTACATGCCGCGGAAGCTGTCCACCGAGATGGACCGCTTCATGCAGATGGGCTTTGCCGCGGCGAAGCAGGCTATCGAGCAGGCCGGCGGTGTCCAGGACGCTTACCGCACCGGCATCATCATGGGAACGGCGCTGAACGGGATCACGACCATTACGGATACGGAGACGAAGTACCAGACTTCCAAGACGAAGCGGGTAGGTCCCCGGTTCCTGGCCAAGTGCATCGGCAACATCGGCGCGTCCCAGATCGCCATCGAAAACGGGATCAAGGGTCCCAGCATGACTTTGAATACTGCCTGTGCCTCCGGCGGAGATGCCATTTCTCTGTGCGTGATGCATCTGCAGGCAGGTCTTGCGGACACCATGATCGCAGTGGGCGCTGAGGCTCCGGTGACCGCGATCCTGATCCAGTCTCTGGCATCAGCCCAGGCTTTGTCCACGAAGAACGACGATCCTCAGGGCGCGTGCCGCCCCTTTGATGCGGACAGAGATGGCTTCGTCATCGGCGAGGGCGCGGGCGCGCTGATCATCGAGACGGAGGAGCACGCGAAGGCCAGAGGCGCGAAGATCTACGGCGTGCTGGCCGGTTGCGGAAACAACACCGACGCCTACCATACAGTGACTCCCAAACCGGACGGGGAAGGGGAGATCCTCTGCATGCGTCAGGCTCTGGAAATGGCCGGCATCGATCCGTCACAGATCGGCTACGTGAACGCTCACGGCACAGCCACGCCCAAGGGCGACGTGACGGAGGACCTGTCGGTAAGGACAGTCTTCGGCGAAGACGCGAATGTGAAGATCGGATCCACCAAGGCCGCCACAGGCCACATGATGGGAGCCGGCGGAATCACGGAAGTCATCACCTGCCTGAAGGCGATCGAGACCGGCATCCTGCCGCCCACCCTCAATCTGGAGCATCAGGATCCGGAGTGCATCATGCAGTACGTTTCGAAGGTATGCGAGGCGCCGGGACTGGAATATGCCATGTCCAACGCCTTCGGCTTCGGCGGACAGAACTCCAGCGTTATCGTGGGGAAATACTGATGGAAGACTTCTCCCAGAAATTCAATCGAATCATCGCGGAAGCATACCACAATGTGCTTCTGATGGAGGAGACAAAACGAAAATACAGCAAGGCAAGCTTCTCGTTCCGTGACAGGAATGCCATCGCGTATCTGCTGCGGTACGAGAAGGGAAGGACGGTGAGCGCGCTGGCCGACTATCTGAAGATCAGCCGCCCGTCCGCCTCTTTGCTTGTCAAAAAGCTGGAGAAGCACGGTCTGGTCCGGCGCTTTTCGGAGCCCGGCAACGAGCGCAGCACCATGGTGGCTGTCACGCGCAAAGGCAGGATGTTCACTGCCTACCAGCGCCAGTACCGGGAGCTTCTTGCCCAGCGTGTCTGCGAGGGAATGACCGAGGAAGAAATGGAAGTTCTGTACCGGGGATTCTGCCAGCTCAACGAGTTTTTCGTGGAGAGCATCAACGACACTCTGGATCATCATAAATAAAGAAATTAATCCTTGACAGCATAGCCGCCGGATGGTAATATAATTCTTGCGGCGGCTAAGAAAGCTCCGTATGTGGCGGTGTAGCTTAGTTGGCTAGAGCGTCCGGTTCATACCCGGAAGGTCGGTGGTTCGACTCCACTCGCCGCTACCAATTTTATTCAGGGCGTTTAGCTCAGCTGGGAGAGCACTTGCCTTACAAGCAAGGGGTCACAGGTTCGAGCCCTGTAACGCCCACCACAACGACGCGGTCCGGTAGTTCAGTTGGTTAGAATGCCAGCCTGTCACGCTGGAGGTCGACGGTTCGAGCCCGTTCCGGATCGCCAATTT
>CACXCQ010000014.1 GCA_902766185.1 uncultured Eubacteriales bacterium | reverse complement strand
GAAGTGCCATTTTACTTTCCTTCAGTTCTATCGGTTAAGCACATCTTACTCCCCGCCGGATGGATTGTCAAACTCCTCTCCCGGTGGGTTGTCAAACAGGTTCCGGTCGTACCCTATGACCCGGCTTGACTATCCGTTCCGCCGGATGACTTGAACTTGCGCCAGACCACCGCGTAGGCGATGAGGACCATGGTTCCGGTGAACGCCCAGGAAATAGGATAGACGATGATCAGGCTTTGGAAGGAGCCGATCTGCCGGAAGATGGTGAACACCCAGATGATCCGGAACACGCAGGAGCCGAAGACCACGAGTATAGTCGGCAGAACGGAATAGCCCATCCCGCGCAAAGCGCCGCTGGTGATCTCGTAGGAATTGGCGAGAAAATTGAACAGGCATACGGTCAGCAGACGGAGCACGCCGTAGGCGACGACCTCCGGCTCCGTAGCGAACAGACCGATGATCTGGTAACGCAGCAGGGCGAAGCTGATATCGACGATCAGCGTGGAGCAGATCCCGAAGAGCATGCACCACCGGAAGACCTCCCGGCATCGCTGCAGATTGCCCGCGCCATAGTTCTGTGAAGTGAAGGTGACCGCCGCCTGGGTGAAGGAATTCAGCACGAAATACGCGATGAATTCGCAGTTCTGCGCAGCTGCGGAACCTGCCACAGCATCGGAGCCAAAACCGTTGATGGCCGACTGGAGGATGATATTCGAAAACGAGAAGACCATGCCCTGAAGGCCGGCCGGTACGCCGATGCGCAGGATCTCCAGCAGAGGCTCCTTGCGTATGTACGGGCGGAGCAGAGAAAAGCGGAACCGCTCCTCCTCCCGGGCCAGAATGATCAGGATAAGCGTCGCGCTGACGAAATTGGAGATGTCGGTGGCGATGGCGACGCCCGCCACGCCCCAGTGAAACACGATGACGAACAGCATGTTCAGGGCAACGTTGAACACCCCGGAGCCCATCAGACAGAACATCGGCCGCTTGCTGTCCCCCTTGCTTCGGAGAATGGCCGAGCCGAAATTGTAGATCATCAGAAAAGGCGTTCCCAGCATGAACAGCCGAAGATATAGCACCGCCTGATCGATGACGTTCTCCGGCGTAGCCATCAGCTCAAGAAGCGGCCTCGCGGCCAGATTGCCGATCACAACGAGAAGCAGTCCGCTGAGGATGGCAGTCACCATGGATGTCACTACCGCATCGTGTATCCTGCCGCTCCTTCCTTGCCCGATGAGCCGCGCCACCGCCACGTTCGTACCCATTGCCATGCCGGTAAACAGGCCCACCATCAGCGCGATCACGGAGGCGTTGCTGCCCACCGCGGCCATGGCCTGGCTGGAGGCGAACCGCCCGACAACGGCAGTATCCGTAGCGTTGAAGAGCTGCTGCAAAACGCTGGTCGCCATAAAAGGCAGAGCAAACCAGATAATCTTGTTCCACAACGATCCTTCGAGCATATCGATGGCGTTTGACGGTTTGCTCTTTTTATTTAATTTTTTGTCCTTATCCGTATCTGAATTCTTCTGCATACTCGTCAGTATATCACATCAGAGTCTGCTGACAAACAGTGTGCGCATAGCATTCAGCACTGCCAGCACCATCACGCCAACATCCGCGAAGATCGCTGCCCACATCCCCACGACGCCCAGGGCGCACAAAAGCAGGCAAAGCACTTTCACACCGATGGCGAACCAGATGTTTTCTTTGACGATGCGCATGCACTTGCGGGAAATACGGATCGCCTTGGATATCTTTGCCGGATCATCATCCATCAGCACAACATCCGCCGCCTCGATAGCTGCATCGGATCCTAGTGCTCCCATGGCGATGCCGATATCCGCCCGAGAGAGTACGGGAGCATCATTGATGCCGTCACCCACGAACGCAAGCCGCGGGCGGCGGGGATTATCGTGCTCCGCATTTTCCGGTGCTCCCATCTGCTGAAGCAGTTCCTCTACAGCGGAGACCTTATCCGCAGGCAGAAGCTCGCTCCGGATCTCCGTGATGCCCAGCTTCTTTCCTACTGCTTCCGCAGCCGGTCTGGAATCTCCGGTCAGCATGACAATGCGGCTGACTCCGGAGGCCTTCATCCGCCGGATCGCCTCGGGGGCAGTCTCCTTGATCACGTCTGCGATGACGATGTGGCCGGCGTAGCAGCCGTCCACAGCAACGTGGATCACTGTGCCGGCGGGTTCTGTCTCGCTGCCAGCGCCGGTCGGCTCCTGGGTGGTCGGGGCGCCGTCGGAAGTCTGCGCGCCGCCGTAGGTCTGCGCGCCGCCGCAGGCCAGGTCCATCATCTTCCGGTTGCCGACACAGACGGTCTTTCCATCCACGACTGCCCGGATGCCGTGCCCGGCGATCTCTTCCACATCTTCTACCGCGCAGCCGTCGTTTTCCTTGTCATAGGCCTCATAAGCCCGGCGCAGCGCCAGCGCGATGGGATGGGAGGAGTGCCGTTCGGCATGAGCTACCAGATGAAGCAGTTCCCGGACCTTTTCGTCAGAGCCAGCGCCTTCCGCGCCAGCGGGAAGCACAGAACCGGCATCTTCCGTGCCAGCCGGCACCACGTCCACGACCTCGAACACTCCCCTGGTCAGGGTCCCGGTCTTATCCATGACCACCGTCTTTACCTGAGACAGGGCCTCCAGGAAGTTGGAGCCCTTCACCAGCACGCCCTCCCGGCTGGCCCCGCCGATGCCGGCGAAAAAGCTCAGCGGAATGCTGATGACCAGCGCGCAGGGGCAGCTGACGACGAGAAAGGTCAGCGCCCGGTAGATCCAGGTGCTCCAATGGGCTTCGATTCCCGGAACCGCCATCCCGACAAGCGGCGGCACAAAGGCCAGAACCACTGCGCAGATGACCACCACCGGCGTATAGATCCGCGCGAACCGGGAAATGAAATTCTCCGAGCGGGATTTTCTGGAACTGGCGTTTTCCACCAGGTCAAGGATCTTCGAGGCCGTCGATTCATCGAATTCACAGGTGGTGCGGATCCGGAGCACGCCACTCATATTGATGCACCCGCTGATGACCTCATCGCCTGCCTTTGCGCTTCGGGGAACGCTCTCCCCGGTAAGGGCGCTGGTGTCCAGGCTGGACGTGCCCTCTTCGATGACGCCGTCGATGGGGATCTTCTCGCCGGGCTGGACCAGGATCACCGTACCGATCTCCACCTCATCCGGGTCGACCCGCTCCACGCCATCCGGACCCTCCACATTAGCATAGTCTGGCCGGATGTCCATCAGCTCGCCGATATTCCGCCGGCTTCTGCCCACCGCGTAGCTCTGGAACAGCTCTCCAACCTGATAGAACAGCATGACCGCAACGGCTTCCGTGAAGTCCCCGGTTCGGTATACCGCCAGGGCCAGAGCTCCCAGAGTCGCGATGGCCATCAGCAGGTTTTCATCCAAAGGCTGGCGGTTCACGATTCCCTTGAACGCTTTGCGGAGAATGTCGTGGCCCACCACCAGGTACGGCACCAGATAGCAAAGCAGCATCACCGGTCTGCTCAGATCCAGGAAATGCAGTGCGATGATCATTACCGCCGCGACGATGATCCGTATGAGATTGTTCTTCTGCTTCTTCGTCACTGTCCCGCTCCCTTCGATGCGATCGATGCTGCCTCCGTTCGGCTCCCTACAGGAAGATCTCCATGTCGTCTTCGATCTTCTTGCAGTTCTTTCTGACTTCCGGCATGACCACCGCGGGGTCCGCGCCCTCTTCGAACTCCACCTTCATCTTCAGCGCCATGAAATTTACGCTGGCGTCCTTTACGCCCTCCGTCTTCTGGGCCGCCACTTCCATCTTGTTGGCGCAGTTGGCGCAATCCACTTCGATCCTGTAAGTCTTCTTCATCTTATACTCCTGCCTTCCTTTTTTTCTGCGCAAAGGCCAGCCTTTGCCCGATTCGATTAAACGGTTGTTTAATCGTTTGATTGAATAGTACCATTTTTATCGGTGAATGTCAATCAGAATCATCGTTCCCTGCCGATTTGAGGAAGATTTCTTGCCTGTTTCATGTTAAAATACAGGCGAGGTGAAATCATGAGCAAAGCATTCGATCTGCCCCATGGACATGATCACGGGGCGCAGGCGGTAATGGAACGCATGCCCGCTCCGGAGGACTTCCGGACGGTGGCTGCGCTGATGAAGCATCTGGGGGATCCCAGCAGGCTGCGGATCTTCTGGGTCCTTTGTCATGTGGAGGAATGCGTCACGGACGTGGCCGCCATGACGGAGATGTCCAGCCCCGCAGTCTCCCATCATCTGCGGATCCTGAAGGACAGCGGACTGATCGTATCCCGCCGGGAGGGCAAGGAGATGTATTACCGCGCGGCGGATTCCGACCTCGCGCAAAAGCTGCACCACGCCGTGGAGGAGATCATGCAGATCTCCTGCCCGAAGGGAGACCATCATGACTGACCTGGAAAAAGCGAGGGAATTCTTCGGAAAAGACGCCTTCGCCACGAAGGCCGCAGGTCTTGAGATCACCGCGGTGGGCGACCACTACGCCAAGGTGGAGCTGGACCTGGATGAACGGCATTACAATGCTATCGGTGCCGTCATGGGCGGCGTGTACTTCACCATGTCCGATTTTGCCTTCGCCATCGCATCGAATTTCAATGCGCAGCCCTGTGTCACCCTGGACAGTCACATCACCTATCTCGCCCCGGCCAAAGGCAGGCATCTCATCGCCGAGACCCACTGCGTAAAGGACGGAAAGCGCACCTGCTTCTACCGGATCTCCATCCGGGATGAGCTCGGCACGGAGGTAGCTACGGTGATCAACCAGGGTTACAAAGTGGCGGCGGATTAAAGAATAGAACAAAACAGGAAAGGAGAGACGACGCGGACAGGCACAGGAACGCCACGCGTCGGGACCATCTGATGAACAAGAACAGACCAACAGCACGTAAGGTAACCCATTCCGGCAGCGGCTCCGGCGTCCATAAGACCGGCGGCGGCCGGGGCGGCAGCTCCGTCGGCGGCGGCGGATTCTTCGGAGGAGGCTCCGGCGGATCCCACAGTTCCGGCGGCGGTTCCCACAGCTCCAGCAGCAGCTCTCACAGTTCCGGAAGCTCCGGCTCCCATTACAGCGGCTCCGGCGGCACCGGCAGAACGAGAGCCGGCGGCAAACCCGGCATCTTCGCGATCCTCGCCGTTGTTGCGGCCATGCTCTTCGGCGGCGGCGGGCTGGCCATCAACGGTATGTCCGGGGATACGGACTATCAGCAGAACATCCAGTCCGGAAACGGATCCTACAACGGCTGGTACACATCGGATGCCTCCAGCGGCAACACCGGCGTGCTGAACACCAGCGTTTCCTCCGATGCCAGAGACAGGTTCACCCGGATCAAAGGCGACGGAAGCGACACCAATACCATCATGGTCTACATGTGCGGCACGGACCTGGAGTCCCGCTCCGCCATGGGCACCAGCGACCTCAACGAGATGATCAGCGCCACGGTGGGCAGAAACATCAACCTCATCGTCTACACCGGCGGATGCAAACGCTGGCGCAACAGCTCCATCAGCAGCTCGCACAATCAGGTATGGCAGATCCAGAACGGCAGCATCAAACGTCTGATCGACAACGCCGGAAACGATTCCATGACCAAGCCTGCCACCCTGTCCTCCTTCATCCGCTGGACCGCAAAGAACTTTCCGGCAAACCGCATGTCCCTGATCTTCTGGGATCACGGCGGCGGTTCCATCAGCGGCTATGGATATGATGAAAAATATCCCAGCAGCGGCTCCATGACCCTGTCGGGCATCGACGCCGCCCTGAAGGACGGCGGGATCAAATACGACTTCATCGGCTTTGACGCCTGTCTGATGGCCACCACGGAGACCGCTCTGGTGGTGGGTAAATACGCGGACTACCTCATCGGAAGCGAAGAGACCGAGCCGGGCATCGGATGGTATTACACCAACTGGCTGACCAGCCTTTCCGATAACCCCTCCATGGAGACCCTCCAGATCGGCAAGCAGATCGCCGATGACTTCACAAAAGCCTGCGCCAGGAAATGCCCCGGACAGTCCACGACCCTTTCCGTGGTCGACCTGGCGGAGCTGACCCAGACCCTCCCGACGAAGCTGAACGCCTTTGCGGATGATGCCGCGGGCAAGATCAGCGGCGGCGAGTACCAGCAGGTCGCCAACGCCAGAAGCCAGAGCAAAGAATTCGCCCGGAGCAACGGCATCGATCAGATCGACCTGATCCACTTCGCGCGGCTTCTGGATACCAGCGCCAGCAAATCTCTGGCCAAGACACTGACGGAAGCGGTGAAATACAACCGCACCTCCGACAACACCGCCAACGCTTATGGTCTGTCCATCTACTTCCCTTACAAAAAGCTGGGCAAGGTGGATGCCATGACCAACACCTATAAGAAGATCGGCATGGACGACGACTACACCGCCTGCATCCGGCAGTTCGCCCAGATGCAGACCGCAGGACAGGCAGTGGGCGGCGGCAACGTCAACCCCTTCGATCTGCTGACCGGAGGCGGCTCCGGAAGCTCTGACCTCTTCGGGACCGGCGGTTCCTCCGATGTCACCTCACAGGCAATCCAGCAACTGATCGGTTCTCTGCTGGGCGGAAGATCCGTGGACTTCGACGCTCTGGGCATCGAGGGGCTGGACGAATCCAACACGGAATTCCTGCGGCAGGATCCCCTGGATTCCGCGCAGGTGGCGGAATACGTCTCCGAAAACCACATCACCGAGGATGATCTGGCCTGGCAGGAGAGAGGCGACGGAAGCCTGATGATCTCCCTGACCGACGAGCAGTGGGATTGCATTGAAAGCGTAGACAAGAACATGTACTACGATGACGGCGAGGGCTACATCGATCTCGGCCTGGACAACATCTTCGAATTCGATGATGACGGCAATCTCCTGCCGGACGAGCATCTGGACTGGCTGTCCATCGAAAAGCAGCCGGTGGCCTACTACCACACCGACACGGTGGACTACCCGGACGGCACCTACTCCATCAGCGGATACGTTCCGGTGGAGCTCAACGGCAAGGACGCCCAGCTCATCCTGACCTTTGACAGCGCCAACGAGGACGGCTACATCGCCGGCGTCAGATACGACTACGATGAGGACGTGACCGAGACCCAGGCGAAAAACCTGGTCAGCCTGGAGGCGGGAGATCAAGTGAAGTTCCTCTGCGACTTCTATTCCTACAAAGGCAGGTATGAGGACAACTACCAGCTCGGCCGGACCTGGACCGTAAAGGATCCCGAAAACGTCAGCATCACCAACACCGATGTGGGCGATGGCGATGTCATGATCCTGTCTAAGTTCACCGACATGTACGGTCACGAACTCTGGACGAAGCCCCTGCGGTAACGAGCCCGGAAAACCGGATACTGCGCAGCATATACAAGACCCCCGCGGATCAGATCCGCAGGGGTCGTTTTTTCGCTGTGTGAGGTTCACGGTCGGGCGTCTGACCGGGCCGGCTTTTGTCCGGGCCGGCTATTGTCCGGTGCCGCGTTCTACTCGTTGTACAGACCGAAGGGGTCGTCGCTCATGACGGAGACCTGGGCGTCAGGAACAGCCTGCTGTCCGCCGGCAGGTGCTGCGCTGCCCTGCTCTGCGTTTGCGGCAGCCGCCCGGTTGGCCGCGGACATGATCTTCACCCGGAGTTCGTCCTCCAGTCTCACCAGCTCGGCCTCAGCCTCACGGCGCTTGGTCCGGCCTTCATCCTGGATCTTCAGGACTTCATCAATGGTAGCAATGAGGTTGGCCTGGGTCTTTTCCAGTGTTTCCATATCGACGATTCCTCTCTCGTATTCCTTCGCGGAGGATACGGTTGCCTGGTGCAGCGCCTCGGCATTCTGGATCAGCATCTGGTTGGTGGCATCCGTCACCAGCTGCTGGGCCTTGGCCGCCTCCTGAGAGTGCGCCAGTCCCAGAGCGATGAGCATCTGGCTCTTCCAGAGGGGCAACGCGTTCACCAGCGTGGACTGGATCTTCTCAGACATCAGTGAATCGTTGTTCTGCACCATCCGGATCTGTGGGGCCATCTGCAGAGCCACCGTTCTGGTGAGTTCCAGATCGTAGAGCTTCTTCTCGAACCGCTCGCACTTGTTGTTCAGATCGTCCAAAGCCTGGACATCCTCAGGCAGCTTGCTGATCTCCGCCTTCTTCTGCAGCTCCACCAGTTCTCCCGCTCTGACATCGGCCAGCTTTTTCTTGCCGGCTTCGATGTACATGGAGATCTCCTTGAAGTACAGGTGATTCTTCTCGTAGAGTTTGTCCAGCAGCGCGATGTCCTTCATCAGGATCACCTGATGATCCTGCAGCGCATCGGCGATCTTGTCCACGTTCTTCTCCGCCGCCGCGTACTGAGCCTTCTTGTGCTCCAGCTTTTTCTCCGCGCTCTGGAAGATGCCGAACAGCCCCTTCTTCTCTTCGCCGCTGGTCTTGATCTCCGTCACCAGATCCGTCAGCAGATCGCCGACCTGTCCCAGATCCTGTGTCTTCACGCTGTTCAGCGCGGACTCAGAGAACTCCGCCAGCTTCGCCTGGGCACCAGATCCATACTGGAGCACCATGGTGCTGTCCGTTACATCGATGGTCTGGGCGAACTGATCGATCTTCGCCTGTTCCTCCGGCGTGAACTTGGTCTGGGTCTCCGCAACTGCCGCCTGGGCTGATGCCACCGGGGCCGCCGCCGGAATGACCTGCGGAGCCGGGGCTTCCATCGCCGCCTGGGCCTGTGCTGCCGGTTCCACTGGAACTTCCTGTACAGGAACTGCCGGTTCCGTCTGTACGGGTTCCGCGCCGTCTGCCACTGGGTTGTCCATCACGTTGTTGTTCATTTCATCCATGTTCATTCCTCCCGCCGGTGTACCGGCATTCTTATAATTGATTGCTTATTCTATTCTTTATTGAATTCCGAGCTCAGCAGTCCGTCCTGCTTCAGCAGCATTTCCAGAACGCTGATGTCCGTCGAGGCATCCACGATCCCATCCTCGTAGAGCCGGTTCAGCAGATTCCTGCAGGCTTCCGTCACAAGCCGCAGCCCGTTGATGACATCCTCCTTCAGCTCATCCATGTCTTCGCCGGTGATCTTCCTCTTGGCGTAGGACAGATAGGACTCCGTGGAATTGATGATCATGGGCAGATACCGGTCCGTCAGCCGTTTGATCTCTGTCTCTGATCCCGGCACCTCCGCTACCCGGCGGAAAATGTTCTCCACGATGGGGATCAGCTGATCCAGTCCCTGCCGGATCTCCTCGTCCGCTGTCTGGTTTTTCAGCTCATCGAGCCTCTGCAGATACTCGTTGCGCTTGGTCTTCAGCTGCTCGCCGGTACCAACGCGAAAAGCTTCGGAGACTTTTTTCTTCTTTCGTCCGATGCCGAAAAGGCCTTTTTTCTTCGGCCGGCTCTGCATCACCTGCTCCGGGATCCAGTCCGCTTTATAGGTGACGGTGTCCGGCAGGAACCGCATCCCGCTGATGTAGGTCTCCAGGGAGAAGAAAGAAAGCTGTCCCGTCTCCCCGGCCTTGATGCCGCTGGCAGCAGTCTTGGCCGTGACCGTGTCCACCTTGATCTGATCTTTGTAGAGCTCCACCTGCATGCGCAGCTCCCGCAGATCCACATTGGTCGAATTGGTGATCTCCAGGTAGTGATCCCGGCTGGTCGCGCCGCTTCCCCGGTTGCCCAACTTGTAGCGGCCGTTTTCGAATACATCCTGCAGCCAGGCGACGACGATCCTGCGGATCTCTTCATCCATGGATCTCTGTGCCGATGTCTGTGGATTTGTCTGTTCTGTCATATGAACTCCCTCCGTCCATGAAGATTATACCAAACTTCCCGCCCGCAAAAAAGGCAAAAAAATAATTTTCAATAATCTCTTGACGGATTGCGGCAACTATAGTATCATGCAGTTAGTTAAGTTTAACTAACTTAACAATGTGCCTCAACTCATCACTTTAATCGTCCTTTTGCAGTTGATTACGATACTGATTACTGATCGTAAAGTGCTCCGGTAAAACGGAGCATTTTGCGTTATGGCAGAAAAGCAGAGCCGAAAAAAACCGCTGCGCTCCGGTCAGATGCCGGTTTGCAGCGGTCTGTTTCATTTTATTGCAGTTTATTGCGGGATCGTCCCCCGCTCCGCAGATCCGCTTAGCAGATCCGGGTCCCTTCGGGAACCATGTCGTCCACAAAGATGACCTTGCAGCCGCAGGCGTTGTTGGTGGCCGCCAGCAGCATGCCTTCGGAGGTGACGCCGGTCATCCGGGCAGCCTCTAGGTTTGCCACGACGATGATCTTCTTGCCCACCAGTTCCTCCGGCTCATACTCGCCCTTGAGGCTGGATACGATGACCCTCTCTTTTTCGCCGTCGAACAGCGTCAGCTTGAAGTTGCTGCGGGCCTTGCGGATCTCCTGGCACTTCAGCACCTTGCAGACACGCATATCCATCTTGAAGAAATCGTCGATGGAGATGTCCGGCTGGGTGATGGGCGCCACCGGATCCGGCTCGCCGTAGACACGCTCTTCCTTCGCTTCCTCTTCCGGAGCGTCGGCCGCCGCGTCAAGCTGCTTCTCTTCTTCCGTCTGGGGATAGGAGAAGTCGAGCAAAGGCAGGAACCGCTCTTTGTCGATGGCGTAGAGGAACAGATAAAGTCTGGGGCCTCTCTCCTTGTCGATCAGGATCTTGTAGACGCTCTTGAAGAACGCGCCCTGCAGCTTCTTCAGATTTTCGGCGTCCTCGCCGTAGATCTGCTTCGGAATCGCGTACAGCTGGGCGTTCAGCGTATCCAGATCGTACTCTTCATTCGCCAGATAGTTGT
>CACXCQ010000013.1 GCA_902766185.1 uncultured Eubacteriales bacterium | reverse complement strand
CGTGACCGATTCGAGCGCGGGAAGCTTCGTATCCACCACATGCAGTTTCATCGACTTCGACACGCTGCGGTTGTATTTCAGTGTCGCGGTAATGGTCACATCACCGACATTATGGAGCTGGAGCAGGCCGGGTTCATCGAAGGACGCGATCTCCTCATTTGACGATTCCCAGATCACCTTCCGGTCCTGGGCATCCTGCGGAAGAACGGAGCAAGTGATGTTGTACTGCTGGAGCGGCGCCTCGTTGATGTTCACATAATCCTCATCAGTACGCAGATACAGCATCGTTGCGTGTGTGGCTTCGCTGTCCGGAAGGTATCTGGCATTCAGCGTCAGATTTTCCTCTGCGGTGGTGTCTTCTTTCACCAGAGTGCCATCTTCTTTTGCCCAGCCGATGAACACATATCCGTCCTTTTCCGGGCCGATCACTTCAGGAATGGTATTACCTTTTTCGGTGAATTTCGTGTCTGCGATTTTTCCCTCCGCCATGAAAGTGATCTTCAGGAACCTATTGTCCAGATCGTCCAGATGAGCGTCCATCCAGGCAACCCGGTTGTCGATCCATACCTTCAGCGCATCGACTTCTTCCTGATAGACGTATTCTTTCTCGTATGCCTCCTTGTCCGGGGGATTCACTTTGTAGTCCTGCGCCTGTGATGCCCTTACCTCATCGCTGTACTGGTCAATGATCCCTCCATCGCGGGTCATCTCGGCGAGAGCATTCTTAACGGCCGGCCACTGGGCCTTGACCTCCCGGAAGAAACCGCCCTCGCCATTGTCATAAAGCATGGCAAGAACCCAGTCATGGACGAGCCTGAATTCCTCGTACTCGGAACCATCTCCCCAGGCGTAATCGAAATCCCACAACGGTCCCCAGTAGATCTTTCCGGGTGTCGTCACCCCGTCGGATACGGTATCGCGCTTCTTGTAGAAATACGTGCTCCCGGTCCCGTACCCGTCTCCGTTCATGCTCGCCGCATCGATGAGCCAGTATTTCGCCGCGGCCTCAAGGTCCATCATGTCTCTGTAGCTGGGGCCGTTCTGTCCGCTGTAGTCGATGCTGTACAGAGCGTTTTCAAACTCCTGTACGTAGTTTCTGATGTAGTCTCTCTGCGCCTCGACCACGGCACCGTCCGCGGGATCGAAGCTCGGCGAATCGTTTGCCCAGCTCAGCTCCCCGTTGCTGGTATAAAAAAGAGACGGGGAATCCAATGGCTTCTGCACTCCTCCCTGCACCAGATAACCGCCGGTGATCTCCAGGGAATTCGGATCCGTTACCGTTTCGTCCAGCTCGTCGATCTCGATCCGGTTCTTGTCGATCCGGACGTTTTCGCTGAGGTAATAGCTGCCCAGGTACTTGTGAAATGACCCATCGGTGTTCTGCATGACCAGGTCGACGGGAACGCCCCTGGGTGTAAATTCCATCCCGATGGCGTCGCCGAGCCAGCCGGTCATTCTGTCTCTGATCAAGGTGTGGTCATAGGCGTTGGCGATAAGCACCCAGTGCTTGTTCTTGCCCAGCCCCAGCACGTTTTCCTTGCTGTCCAGCTTGATCTTGTACGGTTTCTTTTTCGCTGACCAGGTAGTGTTTCCCCGGCCGCGGATATCCATGCCCGTCTCCGGAAGACTCTTGCACGCCGTATCCGGCATGTCGCAGTAATGGAATCCCTCCGGAACATCGATCTTCACCGTGCCTTTGCAATGGACGGAGTGATCCTCGCTTTCGTTCATGGCCGCGATGGTTCCCTGAGATTCGTCGATAGTCACATACACCACCGGCAGGCCGTTATCCACCGTTTCCGGCTCGTCCGCGAATACCACGCCAGTGCCGAGCAAAAGCAGGCATCCGGCGAGGATGAGGGCGTATAGTTTTCCTGGGTTGATTTTTTTCATTTCTTTCTACCTGCTCTTTCTCTATACAGCAGTACGTTCAAAACCTGGTCAGTCCGCGTATCCGTATCTCTTTCTCAGCTTCACGGTGAAGAGGATGACGGGGATGATGGATCCCGCCTCTGCCACCGCCGCCGAGAACCAGATGCCGTTCAGACCGAAAAATATCGGAAGGATCATGACCGATCCGATTTCGCATATGACCACCCGCACCGTGGCGATGAACGCCGAGACCGCCCCGTTGTTCAGCGCGGTGAACATGCCGGTGGTGAAGATGTTCAGCCCGCAGGTGATGAAGATCAGCGCGTAGATGCGTATGCCATGCACCGCCATGTCCACCAGATCCGCATCGTAGCCCACGAATACGGAGACCAGCGGCCGGGCAAAAATGACCAGCAGCGCCAGCATGACCAGGCCTCCGCCCTCCACCAGCATGATGCTCTTGCGGAACAGGTTTTTCAATTCATCCCGGTCGTCTGCGCCGTAATGGTAGCTGAACAAAGGCTGGATGCCCATGTTGTATCCGGCGAATATGGCAAAGAAAATGAACGTGCAGTACTGCATGACGCCGAATGCCGCCACCCCGTCAGCTCCCGCGATCCGTAGCAACTGAAAGTTATACAGCATGGTCACCACCGACTCGGAGACGGTGGACACCAGCTCGGACATCCCGTTTGAACAGGCTTTGCCTAAGGCCCGGTACTCCACCCTTGGCCTGCCCAGCCTGAGAAGGCTGTCGTTTGGCCGGGCAAAGTAGATGATGGGCACGATGCCGCCGATCAGCTCGCTGAAGCTTGTGGCCACGGCCGCGCCGGCTACGCCCCAGTCGAGCAGCACGATCAGGATGAAGTCCAGCACGATATTGGTCACGCCCGTCATCACCGTGATCCAGAATCCCAGCCGGGGTTTCTCAGCGGTGACGAACAGGATCTGAAACAGGTGCTGGAGCATATAGCAGGGCAGCGTGATCATCCCGATGAGTCCGTACACCATGCAGTGCCTGACCATCTCCGGCTCCACGCCGATCAGCCCGATGGCGGGCCTTAAAATGAATGCTCCCACAACGGCCATGACGATGCCTAACGCCATGCAGACGAAAACAAAAAACGAGAAGTACCCGTTGGCTTCCTCCGGCTTCTGCTCCCCCAGCCTTTTGCCGATGATCGCCGATCCGCCGGTGCCGATCATCAGCCCGAACACGCCGAGGACCGAAAAGATCGGAAACGTCACGTTGACCGCCGCGAAGGCGACCTTCCCGACGAAATTGGAAATGAACAGACCGTCCACGATCCCGTAGAGCGAGAGGAAGATCATGTTCGCAATCGTCGGCAGGACGAACCAGAACAGTTTCCCATATGTAAAATGATCAGATAATTGGATCCTGTCTTTGCGGATCATCGCACTGCCTTTCCTGTTGCATCATTTTCAAACAGCTGCAAAAGCTGGACGCAGGTTTCGTAGGACCTCACGACGTTATAGTTCTTCATGTTGGCGTCCGGGTTTCGGAAGTCGTCCAGAAATATTTTTGCTATTGTCGTTCATCCTCCTTCGAAGCGTCTGCCATTATGTCATTTATTATACCATACAGCATTATCGCCCTGTTGTTTAGCACAACTACACGAGACGTTTATTATTATAACAATTTGGTGAGATGGTGCGGATCACTGGTGTCCACAGAATGGGATCGCTGCAGAACGTGGTGTCCACAAATCGGGTCTGTTGTATTTCTACGCTGCTCGCACTGTCCACAATCTGGGGTACAGTCCAGTCCACAGGACGTGTCGTGTTGTTTTTCGATTCTCGTCTTTGAATCTACACGATGGAGGTGAAAATGACCCGTGATTGTTTCCAGTTTGTGTGATCCGTGTAGATACAGTTCGAGGATTTAGTAATCAACACGGATTCTGCTGGTTTCGATGTTGATCCGAGAAATCCCATGCAAGATCAACACGAGAATCCCATTCTGGTAAGGTTCACCGGACTTCCATGGGCCAAAAAATGTTGATCTCAAAACCATAAGAGAAAAACTACACGCATCCCACATGTTGAGTTATACTATACGGCATTTCCGCCCTATTGTTTAGCCCGATTTTTGCAAAAAAAACGATTCCCGGGAACTGGTCCCGGGAATCGCGTTGTTTCGTTTTCGTTGTGTTGCCGGCGCTTACTTGACGGTGATCGTCATCGTGCTGTAGACGCCGTTGATGCCGAGCACGTAGACCTTGCAGGTCCCGGCGCTTCTGGCTTTGATCTTGCCGCTCTTGGATACGGTGGCGATCTTCTTGTCGCCGCTGATGTATCTCAGCTTCTTGCCGTGGAGCAAGGAGAGCAGGCGCTTATGCTTGTTGACCTTCACTACCGTGGCTTTGATCTTGTGGGTCGCTCCCGCCTTGAGGGTCACCTTCTTCTTCGCCAGCTTGATCGACTTCACGTTGGTGCAGAGGAGCGTCCCGTTGGTGCTGATGGCGTGGGCCGTGTTGCTCGTCTTGACGTAGGTCTTCTTGCCGTCCTTCATGACGTAGGCTTTGACCACTGCCTTGTAGTCCTCGTGCTTCTTCACCTTGCCGGTGACCCACTTGCTGGTCTTGTTGCCCTTGATGGTCTTGACCAGCTTCTTTGCGACCTTCTTGTCCGGGAAATCGCAGTGGGACAGGAACAGGTCGTATCCGTCGACATCATTCAGCAGGGTCCACTTCATGTTCATGCGGTTCTGTCCGTTGGGCGTCATGGTCAGGATGAGCACGCCGCGCGAGGTCGGCTCCTCCTTCTTCTCCCACTCTGCGACCAGCTTGCAGTCACCCGTTATCGGCTTGCTGAAATCGTACGGCTCACCATCGAGATACCAGCCTTTGAACGTGTAACCGGAACGGGTCGGATCATCAGGCTTCGAAGCGGTGCTCCCGTAGGGGATGGTCTGGTCCTTCACGTCCGAACCGCCATTGGAATCGAAGGAAACGGTGTATTCTCTAAGGGTCTTCGCAAAGGCTGCGTAATAGGTCGCGTCGCCCTCAACGGCGGGCAGCTCGCTTACCGGCTTGCCGCTCTCCTGGCCGGGCTCCGTCGCCCATCCCGCGAATGCATAGGTGTACTGAGCCGTGGCGTCCTTCTTCGGCTCGGCGCCGTCATAGCTGGGCTGCTCGCCGCACGGCACATCTGCGTCCTTCTCCAGCTCAGTGTCTTCGTTCATCCAGGTCACGGTGTACTTGTTCTCTGTCTTGCTGAAGGCCGCGTAGTAGGCCGCGTCGCCCTCAACGGCGGGCAGCTCGCTCACCGGCTTGCCGCTCTCCTGGCCGGGCTCCGTCGCCCATCCCGCAAACGCATAGGTGTACTGAGCCGTGGCGTCCTTCTTCGGCTCGGCGCCGTCATAGCTGGGCTGATCGCCGTAGGGCACGTCTGCGTCCTTCTCCAGCTCAGTGTCTTCGTTCATCCAGGTCACGGTGTACTTGTTCTCTGTCTTGCTGAAGGCCGTGTAGTAGGTCGCGTCGCCCTCAACGGCGGGCAGCTCGCCCACCGGCTTGCCGCTTTCCTGGCCGGGCTCCGTCGCCCATCCCGCAAACGCATAGGTGTACTGGGCAGTGGCATCCTTCTTCGGCTCGTCGCCGTCATAGCTCGGCTGCTCGCCGTAGGGGACGCCCGTGTCCTTCTCCAGCTGCTGGTCTTCGTTCATCCAGGTCACCGTAAACTTGTTCACGGTCTTGCTGAATGCTGCGTAATAGGTCTCGTTGCCTTTTACCGTCGGCAGCTCGCTCGCCGGCTTGCCGCTCTCCTGGTCAGGCTCCGTCGCCCATCCCGCAAAGGTGTAGGTGTACTGGGCCGTCGGATCCTTCGTCGGTTCATCGCTGTCATAGCTCGGCTGATTGCCGTAGGGGACCTCGGTATCCTTTTCCAGCTCCGTCTTCCCGTCCTGGCTCATCCAGGTCACCGTGTATTTTTTGGGCGTCTTGCTGAAGGCTGCATAGTAAGTCGTGTTGTCTTCAACAGCCGGCAGCTCGCTCACCGGCTTGCCGCTCTCCTGATCAGGCTCCGTCGCCCACCCCGCGAAGGTGAAGGTGTACTGGGCTGTCTCTTCCTTCGTCGGCTCATCGCCGTCATAACTCGGGGAGCTTCCTTCCGGCACATCCTTATCCTCTTCAAGGATCTCGCTGCCATCGTCATTCTTCCAGGTTACATCAAACAGTTTGCCATGCGCTGCCTTCAGTCCGTACTCCTCCGTGCATACCGTGCCTGTTTCTGTGAAAAGTTCTAAATAATCATCCTTCCCCGTGCATTCCTTATAGCTCCAGCGCTTGTTGGCATCGTCATACCAACCCGTGATCGGATGACCGCAGGACTCAAGAGTTGCGGATGTGTCTACTGTTCCGAGAGTTACGTCGGCAGCATTGTTGTAGATATCATCGCCGACTGTTGTGGCTGAGTTATTATGCAGACCGAAGCCATCGGAAATATTGGCCGGACCATTGAACACTATTATACCTCCGCCAATTTTTGCGTCATTGCCTTTCACAAGGCCGCTTTTCAGTTGAACACTTGCAACTGCATTTGTGGGAGTTCTAAGGAGAATACCGCCTCCATATCCATAGCTAGTATCTTTGCAGCTGCATCCCGTGACTGATCCCCCATCAATTGTGAACGATAATTCCGGAAATGTGGTGGTGTATGTGTCGGAGTAATAGAAACAAATTCCGCCGCCCATACCGTAGCCTCCTGCAGTACAGTTTTGTATCGTTCCTCCGGTCATTGAGAATGTAGTTTTCTCATAGGTGTTATAGAAAGAAATCGCAGCCCCGTAACCATAAGAACTGGAGGTGCAGTTCTCTATTGTTCCTCTGCTTATATTGACCTCGACAGGGCCCTCTGAATAGGCTGCGCAAACAGCTCCGCCGCCAATATACTTATCTTCGCAATCCTTGATCGTACCTCCATACATGTTAAAGGAAACAGGGCCGCGGTCCAAAGGACCAAACGAAGCTCCGCCGCCTAGCCCGATTGCTCCACCGCTCTTGCCAAAACAGTTGGTGATTTCTCCATCATACATATTGAATGTGGAATGTCCATCTATATATACTCCACCCGAAACAGCACGACTGCCGCAATTCGTGATCGTTCCGCCATACATATTTACAACAGACCTTCCAACGGCTTGTATCCCGCCCGCCTGACCGGCACGCGTGCAGTCACGGATGGTCACGCCATTATAAATGTCAAGATTGCCGTTACCGTCAACATTTACAATGCAGAGATCCGTAGTGCTGGTCAGCATGTCCAGGGTCTTATCATAGTTTGCCCTCCCCAGGTTCAGTTTGCCGTCTTCTAAGACCGACAAGCTGGCGGCAAGTATGTGTCCTTCCCCGAGGATGGTAAGCTCGCCCTTTCTAAGTCTCGTATTCTGGCTCTGACCCTCTAACGAAATGTCATCCGTCAGCTTGACCGTCTTGGATCCGCCGATAGCGTTCAGATCCGCAACGACCTGATTAAACTCAGCGGCCGTTCCGACCGGTATCTCATCCTCCGCCATCGCCTGCAGGACAAACGGACTGGCCGGCAGTATCGTCAGCGCGGCCAAAACCAGGGCCATTGCCCAAATACTTCGAAGTCTGTACAGCATCT
>CACXCQ010000012.1 GCA_902766185.1 uncultured Eubacteriales bacterium | reverse complement strand
TGGTTGCCGTTGCGGATGGTGATCAGCGAAAACCCGGTCTTCGCGAAATCGTTAAGGCCGTAGTCCGTGATGTCCCATCCGAGCATGTTCTCCCGGATCTCATCATACTCATGATTCCTGTTTTCCCAGTCCTCCGGGGTCCAGTTCGCGAACGGCGGCAGTTCAAAGCCGTGCTCCCGGATCATTTCTTCCATTTCTTTGATGGCGATATTGATTTCTGAACGCTTCATTCCTTGTTCTCCCTTCACTGATTCACATGATATTTATAAATAGCCTGTATTTAATCGACTTGTCGCGGCACGATCACTGTCAGTTTCCGCTTCCGCTATATATTATGCAAAAACCTGCCTTTCGTCAATCCTGAACCGAAGATGGGGTCCGTAGGGGACCGGAAGGCGGGACCGGAGAATGTGTATAGACCCGCCGGTAAATTTATATTTAATAAAATATCTGAATATTCCTTGCGATTTGGGGGCAAATAAAATATAATAATTGAGGATAGCTAGAGAGAAGGTCAGCATGTGATCCTGACATGCGGCCGGATTTAAGTTAAGGAGGAGAAGGTATGAAGTTAAAGACAATTCTCAAACTGTGTCTGATGGTCAGTGTGATGGCTATCATGGCTCTGGCGATGACCGGCTGCGGTGGCAGCTCCGATTCTGGCGAGGGCGAAGAGGCTGCGGCTGATAATTCAGGCACATCACTGACGTTCCAGCAGTGGTGGGGAGGCGAGCTTCCGGATGGATATCTGGATGGCATTCTGGCCGATTTCGAAGCTGAAACCGGCATCAAGGTCGAGCCTCTGACAGCTCCTTGGGCTGACACCAAGACTGCGATCACTGCAGGCGCGGCAAACGGCACCGTTGCTGACGTGCTGAGCGTTGACGGACAGTGGCTGGCGGAATTCGTAGATATGGGAATTCTGACAGACATTGAAGCGGCCGGCGTTGACACAAGTGTTGGCGCTGACACATGGAAGGTTGACGGAACCGCTTATGTTATTCCTGTCAACAACTTCGTTTATCCCATGTATGTCAACATGGACATCCTGAAGGATGCCGGCGTTGAAGCGATCCCGACCACATGGACCGAGCTGCTGGATGCATGCCAGAAGATCAAGGATTCCGGCAAGCAGGCGTTCGCTCTGAACCTGGGAACAGCTAACCCGAATGGAATTCAGAATGTTTATGGCGGCACCGGCTGGGCTTCCGCGATCAACTTCAGAGCAGAAGATGGTTCCTTCGACGTTGCTGGAAACGAAGGCCAGAAAGAACTGGCAGAGCTCTTCAAGGAAATGTATGACAAGGGTTACCTGTATGAAGGCGCAACCACTCTGGAAGAGGCCGAAATGACAAGTAACTTTGCTGCAGGCAACTGCGCATTCACCATTGCCGGTACATCCACGATGAGCGAGTTCACCGATGTGAACTTCGAGACAGCACTGATTCCGTCCAAGGACGATTATGAAGGCAAGCACGGCATCCCGTACGCAAGCTGGGCTGTAGGTATTTCTTCATCCTGCGAGAACCCGGAAGCGGCTGCTCAGTTCGTGAACTATCTGCTGAGCGGTAAGGACGGTGAGGTTGCTGCAAGCCTGGCTGCTACAGCAGGCGCACTGCCGAACAGCACCCTGGCAGAGCCGGATTACAGCGATACTCCGGAGCAGTTCCAGTCCTTCTATGAAATCTACAAGGACAACTATGTCATCAACGAGTTCACAGGTCTTCCGAATGCTACGGATGTTTGCACCAGCATGACCAATGATCTGGTGGAATACCTGGAAGGCAACCTCGAGGTTGACAAGATGCTGGAGAACTGGCAGGGATATCTTGATAATGCTGGAAAATAAGCATTAACAAATCATCGAATCGTACAAGGGAAATGGAGTCAGGATCATGACTCCATTTCCCGTGTCTAATAGCAAGAGGAGGGTGTGTTTAATCAAATGTTAGGTAAAAGAACAGCCCCATACCGATATCTGGCACCAACATTGGTTCTGATGATCATTTTCCTGGTCATACCGATCATCAACGTCATTCGCTACTCATTCGTTGATAAGGCGATTGTCCGAGATGATCCTGAATTTGTCGGACTGGATAATTACAGCACATTGTTCGCTGACGATTCCTTCTGGAACGCAACGGGGAATACGATAATCTTCGTTCTCGTCAGCGTAGTTGCGCATCTTGTGATCGGCATGATCTTCGCGATGCTGCTGAACTCAAGATATTTCAAAACAAGGACGAAAACAGTTGCTCGTGTCTTCTATATCCTGCCATGGGTATTCACAGCATCGGTCGTTGCGATTCTGTGGAAACTCATGTTGCAGCCATCCGGTATCGTTAACTATCTGATGGATTTTCTGCCGCAGGTATCTCAGGGGACAGAATGGCTCAGTAACAGAGATATTGCTCTGGGAGTAATTTGCTTTATCAATATTTGGTGTGGATACCCGTTCTATATGATCAGCATCCTCGCCGGACTGCAGGGAATCTCAGAGGATCTCTATGAGAGTGCAGCCATTGAGGGAGCCACTCCCGTTAAGAGCTTTATTCATATTACGATCCCGCAGCTGAAACCAATTCTGATCAGCATCGCGATGCTGGACTTCATTTGGACGCTGCAGTCCTTCAACGTCATCTGGATGTTGACCGGCGGCGGCCCTGTGGAATCAACAGAAATGCTGAGTATCTACATTTACAAACTGGCATTCCAGAAGGTGGATTACAGTATGGCATCCACAGCCGCGACGGTGTTGCTCATCGTCTGCGTGTTCATCGCCATCTTCTATGTGCGTCAGCAGAAGAAAGTGAGGGATTAGCATGGTAGGAAGAAATAAATTATCTACGAAAATAATCGTATCCATCCTGCTGGTCCTGGGCGCGTTCTTCGCAGCATTTCCCATACTGTGGATGGTATGTTCCTCGCTGAAAGCGAACTCGGCCATCTTCGCTTGGCCCCCCAAGTTCATCGATGACACGGCAAGCATGGCATCCTACATGGCGGTTCTGACGGATCCGGTGAAGATTCGCTTCTTCATCAACTCCTATATCGTTGCCGGCGCAGTCGTGCTGGTGACCTTGTTCGTTGGAATCCTGGCGGCCTACGCATTCAGCCGTTTCGACTTCCCTGGCAAGGGGATCTTCAATTCGCTGATCATCAGTGTACAGGCGATCCCTCCCATCGTACTGCTCATCCCGTACATGGGCATGATCGTAGCCATGGGATTGTTCGATACGTATTGGGCGCTGATCCTGACCTATCTGGTCACGACGCTCCCGTACTGCATCCTGATGATGACCGGATATTTCAATACGTTATCAAAAGAACTTGACGAAGCCGTCATGATCGACGGCGGGTCAAGATGGAAAGCACTTTGGTCGGTGCTGGTGCCTATCTCTCTGCCGGGCATGGTCTCGGTGGGAATGTACACCTTCATGCAAGCATGGAACGAGTACCTGTTCGCACTGGCGTTGACGCAGACCACGAGCATGAGGACCGTTCCTATCGGAATCAACCTTCTGATGGGACAGCATGGATATGACTGGAGCCAGATGATGGCCATGAGTGTGCTGGGTTCCGTCCCGGTACTGATCCTGTTCATCTTCTTCCAGAAGTACTTCATCGCTGGCATGTCCTCTGGAGGCGTCAAAGGTTAAGAAGAGAGAAAGCCTGTTATCCAAAGGCTGGTTATGTACGTCGGAAATATCGCTTGCGTTATTTCCGGCGTATCGTTATACTGTACCGTTGTGGGGTCTGATGGGCTCCACAAAATGATCGATAAGGAGAATACAGAATATGTTAATGAACATGAAAGAACTGCTGGCCGTTGCTAATGAGAACTATTTCGCCGTGCCGGCATTCAACATCAGCGACTACAATATGTTCAACGGCGTCATGGAGATCTCAGAGGAGAAGAACGCGCCGGTGATCATCGCCATCCATCCGGATGAGTTGAGCCATGTTACCGATGAGATGGTGCAGGGCATCCGCGCCCGTGTCCAGAAATCTCCCATCCCGGCCGTCATCCATCTGGATCACGGCGGCAGCTTCGAGCAGGTCATTGAAGCCATTCAGGCCGGATTTACATCCGTCATGATCGACGCTTCCACAGCGCCCTATGAAGATAATGTGGCGACTTGTCAGAAGGTGTGCGAGGCTGCTCACGCGGTGAATGTTTCCGTAGAAGGCGAACTGGGAACCATCGGCAACACCGACTCCATCGAAGGCGGAACCAATGAGATCCTGTACACGGATCCCGCTCAGGCGAAGGACTTCATCGAGAAGACCGGCATCGACTGTCTGGCCATCGCCATCGGCACCAGCCATGGCATCTATCCCAAGGACATGAAACCTGAACTTCGCATCGATGTACTGGATGAGATCAAGAAGGTCGTCAGCGCTCCGCTGGTGCTTCACGGCGGATCCTCCAACAAGGATTCCGAGATCGCGAAATCCGTTGAGCACGGCGTCAACAAGATCAACATCTCCAGCGATATTAAGGCGGCATACTACAACAAGATGCGCGAGGTGCTGCAGGATGAGGGACTGCGTGAGCCGAACCAGATCCAGCCGCCGTGCCTGGCTGCCATGAAGGAAGTTGCTGCTCAGAAAATCGAGCTGTTC
>CACXCQ010000011.1 GCA_902766185.1 uncultured Eubacteriales bacterium | reverse complement strand
TTCCGCCAGCGCTTCGCCCTTCTCGTCCACAGCCTTGACGCCGATGACCTTGTCCTTGCGGTTCAGTTCAAGCTGGATCGGAGTCGTTCCCTGCAGGGTGACCGTGGCATAGACCATCAGGTTCTGGTAGGAATACGTGCCCATGGAAAGCATCATGAACAGGGCTGCCGCCACGGCGGCGATCCGGCTGGTCAGCTTGCGGTTCTGGCGCAGCGGGATCCGATAATCGAATTCGCTCCCCACCGGATAGCATCCCTGGACCGTCCGGAATTCCCCATCTTCCGTCAGGATCACTGATCTGTTTTCTTTTGTCTCCAATACCGTCGCTCTCACGCGCGCCCCTCCGTTCTGATTCGTTTTATATATTCATCCAGATGCGGATAATCCCCTGTAGTAATCTCAACCGCTACTATAATATACTTTCGATGCCGCTCGAGTATTTTCGGGGGAATTTTTCCAAGTTCCGTCAACTTTTTTGCGGGCAATCGGCCGCCGGTCCGCATGCTCTTCAGCAGCTCCTCGTTCTCCGCCAGCAGGTTGATCGCCCTGCCGCATTGTTTCCTGGTCCGGCCTGCCTTTGGGGAGCATTCCGCCAGGTCGCTGTAGGAGATCCCGTACCGGTCCAGCACCTCCGTAAGCGCCTCGATCTCCAGCCGCAGCTCGTCCTGCCTTTGCAGGCGCCGGTCCGCGGTATCCGCCATCAGATGCTCCTCCCCCGCGCTCATGTCCACGGAGATCTCATCCCTGCGGCGGGCCTGCCTTCGCACCTCGTCGATCAGCCGCCGCCGGATCACCATATCCGCAAAGGCAGTGAAGGTCCCTTTGTCCGGCGCGTACTGCTGCACCGCCTCGTGGAACGCGAGCAGCACAACAGACCATTCGTCGTCACTCACATCGATGTAACGGCCAACGGTCCGATAGGCTGTCTTCCTCATGTGGATCTCGAAGTCCCTGACCAGGGCCTCGAACGCAGCCTCGTCCTCCTTTGCCTGCATCACCCTCTGCGCGATGGCTTCCCCGGCGCCCGGCGCCGGATCAGTCTGCTCCGACTCGGCGTGCTCTGCCGGATCGGCCTGCACAGGATGACACTCCGCATCCAGGATCAGATTGTCCCTGTCGGATCTGTCATGCACTGCTGCTGTCCTTACTCTTAACGTGGCCTCGCGGCCTTATCTTTCGTGCGCCCGTTCGGCTCTGTTTCAGCGGGGCAGTATAGCCCTTGTCCGCGCGCCGCCCTTGTTGCCGCTCAAACTCGTCGTGTACAGCGCCGCGGCCGTGTCCACAGAAAACTGCAGCCGGAGCCTGTAGGCGTACTCTTCATCTTCTATCCCGGTCTCTCCAAGCAAAGGCAGGCTGGCCGGAATCCAGATTTCTATTTTCTGTTCCTCTGTGTCCGCCGGAACGCAGATGGTTCCATTCACGGGCGCCCGGAGCAGTGCAGTTCTGGGATAGGGATAGCCCTGCTTTTGCGTCGTTGACAGATTGTATTTCTCGATCTGATAGCGCGGATGCCTCGCGTTATCGTACAGTTCCGTTCCATAGAAATAGATCGGCCGGTCTGTGTAGTTGCTCACCCTGACGGTGAAGCTGGTGAATCCGTTCTCGTCGTGGCGCACCTTCTCGATGTAGCCGCCCACGCTGTAAATGTGCAGCGTCCGCGACCACCGGGAAACCAGGTCCCCCCGGACCGCCCTGATCTTATAGAAAAACTCACCGTCGGCTTTTTTCTTCAGTTCGGGCAGCTTCGTCTCGGCGAACAGTTTGTATTTTCCCTTCGCGCTTTCGCTGCGGTACACCTGGTACTTCTCCGCGCCGTGAACCTCTCTCCACTGCAGACGCACCTTGGTCCCGCTGCTGCAGCACGCCGCATCCAAAGGCGCCGGCCAGCTTTTCTGGAAGCTCTTCTCCGTCACCGGCTTCCGGGGCAGCTTGAACTGAGTCGTTGGTTCGGTTGTCTCGGCCGCTGCCTTCTGGTCTGTTTTCTGGGTCGCGGCTGCCTCGCTTGCTGCCTCGACCGACCCCGCGGCGGCAAACAGCCCCGCGATCATCGCCACAAATACAAAAGCCGCAACAAAGCGTATTCTAAATCTGGAAGTCATGAACTCCATCTTCCTCGTAATCCTCTCTGCTGT
>CACXCQ010000010.1 GCA_902766185.1 uncultured Eubacteriales bacterium | reverse complement strand
TTCGCGGCCCCCAACAAGGCGGATCAGAAATACATCATCTGCAACGCTGACGAGGGCGATCCGGGCGCGTTCATGGACCGTTCCGTTCTGGAGGGCGACCCCCACGCGGTGCTGGAGGCCATGGCCATCGGCGGCTACGCCATCGGGGCCAGCAAGGGCTTCATCTACGTCCGGGCGGAGTATCCGGTGGCCGTGCAAAGGCTGCAGATCGCGATCCATCAGGCCAGGGAGATGGGCCTTCTGGGCGAGAACATCCTGGGCTCCGGCTTTTCGTTTGATATCGAGATCCGGCTCGGTGCGGGAGCCTTCGTCTGCGGCGAGGAGACAGCGCTGATCGCCTCCATCGAGGGCCGGCGCGGCATGTCCAGAAACAAGCCACCATTCCCGGCGAATCAGGGTCTCTGGGGCAAACCGACCTGCATCAACAACGTGGAAACGCTGGCCAACATCCCGCAGATCATCCTGAACGGCGCCGACTGGTTCCGTGGATTCGGCACGGACAAATCCCCCGGCACGAAGGTCTTCGCTCTGGGCGGAAAGATCAACCAGACCGGCCTGGTGGAGGTGCCCATGGGCATCACGCTCCGGGAGGTCATCTACGACATCGGCGAAGGCATCCCCGACGGCAAGAAGTTCAAGGCCGTCCAGACCGGAGGCCCCTCCGGCGGCTGCATCACCGAGGAAAACCTGGAGATCCCCATCGACTTCGACAACCTGGTGGCCATCGGCTCCATGATGGGCTCCGGCGGAATGATCGTCATGGACGAGGACAACTGCATGGTCGACATCGCCCGGTTCTTCCTGGACTTCACCGTGGATGAGTCCTGTGGCAAGTGCGTGCCCTGCAGAGAGGGAACGAAACGTCTCCACGAGGTGCTGGACCGGATCACCGCCGGCGAAGGCGAGCCCGAGGATCTGCAAAGGCTGGAAGATCTGGCGGAGAACATCAAGCTCACCTCGCTTTGCGGCCTCGGCCAGACGGCGCCCAACCCGGTGCTGTCCACGCTGAAGCACTTCCACGATGAGTACGAAGCCCATGTGGTGGACAAGAAGTGTCCGGCGCTGGTGTGCAAACCGCTCCTTACCTTCGAGATCAAGGACGACTGCAGAGGCTGTACCCTTTGCTCCCGTATGTGTCCGGTCAGGGCCATCACGGGCGAGACGAAGCAGGTGCACGTCATCGATCAGGACAAGTGCACGAAGTGCGGTACCTGCCTGACGGTCTGCAAGTTCGGATCCATCATCAAGTACTAGGGGAAAGGAGTGATCACAAATGGCAAAGAAAAACGTAAATGTTACCATCAACGGCATTCAGGTACAGGTGCCTGAAGACTATACCGTTCTGCTGGCAGCCAGAGAAGCCGGGATCGACATTCCTACCCTCTGCTACCTGAAGGACATCAACGAGGTCGCGGCCTGCCGTCTCTGCGTCTGCGAGGCGGAGGTTAACGGAAGACCCATGCGGAACCTGCCCATATCCTGCGTGCTCAAGGTCGAGGACGGCATGGTGGTGCGCACCGACACCGAGCGGGTGAGAAAAGCAGTGAAGATGAATCTGGAGCTGATTCTGGCGAACCACAACCGGGAGTGCCTGACCTGCACCAGGAACCAGACCTGCGAGCTGCAGAAGCTCTGCTACGAGATGGGCATCGACATGGAGCGGTTCGACGGTGAGACCAGGACCGTCTGCTACGACGATCTTTCCCCGTCCATCGTCAGGGATTCCACCAAGTGCGTCCTTTGCGGAAGATGCGTCAGCGCCTGCAGCAAGCTGCAAAACCTGTCCGTGCTGGAGTTTGTCAACCGGGGCGTCAACACCAAGGTCGCGCCTGGTTTTGGATACAGCATCAAGGATACGGACTGCATCTACTGCGGACAGTGCATCAACGTTTGCCCGGTGGCGGCCATCAAGGAGAAGGAGCACATCAAGCAGGTCTGGGCGGCGATCCAGGATCCGCAGAAGCACGTGGTGGTCCAGACGGCCCCGGCAGTACGGGCGGCGCTGGGCGAGCGGTTCGGCGTTCCCATGGGCGAGGCGGTGACCGGCAAGATGGTCTCCGCGCTGAAGCGCCTGGGCTTTGACCGGGTGTTCGACACCAACTTCTCGGCGGACCTGACCATCATGGAGGAGGGTTACGAGTTCATCAACCGGGTGAAGAACAATGGCACGCTTCCCATGATCACCTCCTGCAGCCCGGGCTGGATCCGCTACTGCGAGGAGTTCTATCCGGAATTCATCCCCAATCTTTCCACGTGCAAATCTCCGCAGCAGATGTTCGGGGCGGTGGTGAAATCCTACTACGCGAAAAAAGAGGGGATCGACCCGAAGGACATCGTCAGCGTTTCCATCATGCCCTGTACGGCCAAGAAGGCGGAATGCGCCCGGCCGGAGATGCAGGTGGACGGATACCGGGATGTGGACTATGTGCTGACCACCAGGGAACTGGCCAAGATGATCACGGAAGCCAGGATCATCTTCGACCGACTGCCTGAGGCGAAGCCAGACCCGATCCTGGGCGAATATACCGGAGCCGGCGTCATCTTCGGCGCTACCGGCGGCGTCATGGAAGCGGCGCTGCGGACCGTGGCGGACGTGCTGACCGGAAACGATCTGCAGGACGTGGATTACGAGGCGGTCCGGGGGATCGAATCCTTCAAGCAGGCTTCTGTCACGCTGCCCATCGGTGGCGAGGACGTGGAGGTCAGGGTAGGCATCGTCAGCAGCACCGGCGCTGCGGAAAAGGTGCTGAACGAGATCGCGGCGGGGAAACTGCAGCTGCACTTCCTCGAGGTCATGGGCTGCCCGGGCGGATGTGTCCACGGCGGCGGCCAGCCTCACGTATCCGCCAAGGAACGTCTGGACAGGGAGGTCCGTGCAGAGCGGGCGAAGGCCCTCTACAGCGAGGACAAGCGCATGCCTCACAGGAAGTCCCACGAAAACCAGGAGGTCATGAACCTCTACGAGGAGTTTTTCAAGGAGCCCAACAGTCCGATCTCCCACAAATATCTCCACACCCACTACGCGGAGCGGTTTATCTATATGCCTGACGTGGTAGAACGTGTATAATTGATAAGGAGTATCAGTACAGTCGATGTTGAAGAATCATAGAGGTATGAAATGACAGAGTTTCAGTACAGCAGCACTTCCGCGAAGGCGGAGGAGTTCATCAACGACGCTAAGATCAGACAGACCCTGGCATTTGCGCAGGAGCACAAAGACGATCTGGAGCTGATGCGTGCGATTCTGAAAAAGGGCAGGGAATACTGCGGCCTCTCCTATGCGGAGGCCGCCACCCTGCTGGAGTGCGAAGACCCGGAGATCATCCAGCAGACTTTTGATCTGGGCAAGGAGATCAAGGAGCACTTCTACGGCAACCGGATCGTCATGTTCGCGCCCCTGTATCTTTCCAATTATTGCGTCAACGGATGCGTCTACTGCCCGTACCACGGACAGAACAAGACCATCCCCAGAAAGAAGCTGACCCAGGAGGAGATCCGGCAGGAGGTCATCGCGCTTCAGGATATGGGGCACAAAAGGCTGGCCATCGAGGCCGGTGAACACCCGAAGGAAAATCCTATCGAATACATTCTGGAGAGCATCAGGACCATCTACAGCATCAAGCACAAGAACGGCGCTATCCGAAGGGTCAACGTGAATATCGCGGCGACTACCGTGGAGAACTACCGGAAGCTGAAGGAAGCGGGCATCGGAACCTACATCCTGTTCCAGGAGACCTACAACAAGGAAGCCTACGAGCAGCTGCACCCCTCCGGCCCCAAAAGCGACTACGCTTACCACACGGAGGCCATGGACAGGGCCATGCAGGCAGGTATCGACGATGTGGGCTGCGGAGTGCTGTTCGGACTGAACAGTTATCGCTACGATTTTGTGGGCATGCTGATGCACGCCCACCATCTGGAGAAGACCTACGGCTGCGGCCCCCACACCATCAGCGTGCCCAGGATCCGGCCGGCGGATGACATCGATCCCAGGGTCTTCGACAACGGTGTTCCGGATGATATCTTCAAGCGGATCGTGGCCGTGCTGCGGATCGCAGTCCCCTATACCGGCATGATCATGTCCACCCGGGAAAGCGCAAAGACCCGGCGGGAGTGCCTGGAGATCGGCATCACGCAGATCAGCGGCGGAAGCCGCACCAGCGTGGGCGGATACGGGGACGAGCTGGATGAGCAGGGGAACTTTGACTCCGAGGATACTGCCCAGTTCGACGTGGAAGACCGGCGAACTCTGGCTCAGGTGGTGGACTGGCTCATCGATCTGGGGTATGTGCCCAGCTTTTGCACGGCATGCTACCGGGAAGGCCGTACCGGCGACCGTTTCATGAGTCTGCTGAAGTCGGGCCAGATCGCCAACTGCTGCCAGCCCAACGCCATGATGACCCTGAAGGAGTTCCTCATGGACTACGCCAGCCCCGAGACGAAGGCGAAGGGCGACGCTCTGATCGAAGAAAAACTGGCGCTGATCCCCAACGACAAGGTCCGCGAGATCTGCCGCCAGCACCTGAAGGAGATCGAAGAGGGGAACCGGGATTTCCGGTTCTGATGGAATGGTTGAAGGAATAGTTGAGGAATGGTTGAAGGTATGATGCGCCGGGATGAGCGGCAGCTGAATCAACTGATCGCAGTCCTTGCGAGGGACCGGGATCTGCCGGATGAGCAGATGCTCGAGTTGCTCGCCTGGCCTTGTGAGGCGGAGTCTGTTCGTGCAGCAGGGCCTGCTTGTGATGCGGATGCGGCGCTGTACCGTGAGGCGGACCGGGTACGCAGAGAGGTCTATGGAGACGCGGTGTATCTGCGGGGCCTGATCGAGTTGACCAACCATTGCAAAAACAACTGTTATTACTGCGGCATCCGGAGGGGCAACACCGGACTTGCGCGCTACCGGTTGGATCAGGAAACGATCCTACGCTGCTGCCGGGAGGGCTACGGACTTGGGTACCGGACCTTCGTGCTCCAGGGCGGGGAGGATCCGTATTACAACGATGAGGTCATGTGCGGGATCGTTTCGGCGATCCACGAGGAGTTTCCGGATTGCGCCGTCACGCTGTCGCTGGGTGAGCGCTCCCGGGAAAGCTACCAGCGACTGTTCGATGCGGGAGCACGCAGATATCTCCTGCGCCATGAGGCTGCGTCGGAGGAACTGTACCGGCAGCTGCATCCCCCGGGAATGCTGCTCGAAAACCGCCTTCAGTGTCTGTTCGACTTGAAAGAGATCGGTTATCAGGTGGGTGCCGGACTGATGGTGGGAGCACCGGGGCAGAAGGCGGAGCATCTCCTGGAAGACCTGCATTTTCTGCAGCGCCTTCAGCCGGATATGATCGGCATCGGGCCGTTCCTGCGGCATGCGGATACGCCGTTTCGCGATCGCCCGAATGGGAGCATGCGGATGACTTTGCGTCTGCTCGCGATCCTGCGGCTGATGTTCCCTTACGCGCTGCTCCCATCCACGACAGCTCTGGGCACCATCGATCCACAGGGGCGGGAACTCGGCCTTCAGGCCGGCGCCAATGTGGTGATGCCGAACCTGTCGCCAGCAGAGGTTAGGGAGCAGTATGCTCTCTACGACAACAAGATCTGCACCGGCGAGGAATCCGCTCAGTGCAGAACGTGTCTGGAGACGCGGGTGGCGTCGGCAGGATACCGCATCGTAACGGACATCGGCGATGTGAAGCGTGAAGGAGTGAAAAGAGATGACCCTTAACGATACGCCCAGGGCGAACAGAATACACATCGGCATCTTCGGCCGCAGCAATGCGGGCAAGTCCTCGCTGATCAACGCGTTGACCGGACAGGAGCTGGCCATCGTTTCCGATACCCCGGGGACCACCACAGACCCGGTGCTGAAGTCCATGGAACTGCATCCCATCGGCCCGGTGGTCTTCATCGACACCGCAGGATTCGATGACACCGGAAGCCTTGGCCGGCAGAGGGTCAGGAAAGCGACCGAGATGGTTGCCCGCACGGACGTGGCCATCCTTCTCGTGGACGGAACGGAGATGGAGGCCCTTTCCGCGGCGCGGCAGGAAGGAGCGGTGCGGCAGGAGGAAACGCTGCAGCAGGAAGGGGAGTGGATCCGCCGGCTGCGGGCGGCGGAGGTTCCCGTGATCCTCGTCATCAGCAAGGCGGACGCGCTTTCCAATGACCAGCGGTCTGCCGCTCTGGACACAGTGAGTCGGATCCTTCAGAATGCGGCGGATGTTGCCGGGCCGATCCCCGTCAGCGCAACTGCGGGAGAAGGACTGGAGGAGCTGCGGGAGGCCATCGGGAAGGCCCTGCCGAAGGACGATCAGCGGGACGCCATCTTCCGGGAGCATCCTCAGGCCGGCAGTCTCGTGCTCCTCGTGATGCCTCAGGATATTCAGGCCCCAAAAGGCAGGCTGATCCTTCCTCAGGTGCAGACGATCCGGGAACTGCTGGACAGAAAGTGCACCGTGGTGTCCACAACAGCGGACGGACTGCAGCAGTCGCTGGACGCGCTGAACCGGGCGCCGGATCTGATCATCACGGATTCCCAGTGCTTTGCAGAGGTCTACGAGAGGAAGCCCGAAGGAAGCCAGCTGACGTCGTTTTCTGTTCTGATGGCGGCCGCAAAAGGGGACATCCGGACGTTCATCCGGGGAGCGGAGGCGATCGACGAGACGCCTGAAGTGATGGAGGCGGCGCCTGAAGGGGCGCCTGTAGGGGTGCATGAAGGAGTGCCCGGCTCCGGTGCGTTCCGCGTGCTGATCGCCGAGGCCTGCACCCACGTTCCCCAGAACGAAGACATCGGAACAGTAAAAATTCCCCGAATGCTTAAGAAGAAGTTCGGGGAACGTGTACAGATCAGTTTTGTCCGGGGAAGCGATTTCCCGGAAGGTGAGGCGCTGAAGGAATACGATCTGATCATCCATTG
>CACXCQ010000009.1 GCA_902766185.1 uncultured Eubacteriales bacterium | reverse complement strand
CTGGCGATCCTGATGATCGGCGGAGGCGCCATGGCCTACAGCGTGTTCTTCAACTACGTGATCACCATCATCCGGGAGCAGAAGTTCCTGCTGATCAGCTACGCGATCGTATCTGCGGCGGCCCTGCTTTTGTCCGGCATCTTCGTCACCCGCTGGGGCATTACCGGCGCGGCATGGCTGTACACGGTGCTGATGTGCGTGCTTGCCGCTCTTCTCGGGAGCGTGCTCCTCTGGAAGGTGCGCCGCAAGTCAAAGGAGATCACGGAGATCACGGGGCGGAACGATCAGATCTGATGCGTGAAACAATAGATTCGATGCGTGAAAAAACCCGGCGGATGCGTCACCTGCGCATTCACCGGGTTCTTTTGTTGCTGTTCGTTCGGTCCTGCGGGGATCTCAGGGTGAGGGAATTATTCTTCGGAATCCCGGACCTCGATGTGGATGTGATCCAGCGCGTCGTGGAGCTTGTCCACCGCGGCGTCAAGCGTCTCGCCCTTGGTGATCACGTGGCCGATCCGGTGGGGCCCCACGTGGAACTTGTGGACCGCGTCACCGGGGACGTGGTCGAACTGGATGTCCACGATATCCGGATCGTCCACCGGGTTGCTGCTGGTCTGGGAGACGATGACACCGTCCCGGTCGCTCATCAGCAGCATGCTGGCGTTGGGAACGCCCTTGCAGTCCTCCGGCATGGAGCCGTCGGATGCGCGGAAGTCGACCTCGTCGCCCAGCGCTGTATGCAGGATCTTCTCGTAGTAGTTGTATCCGTAGTAGATGCTGACCAGCTCGGCAAGGCAGGTGGCGCCTGAGCGGCCGCCGATCTCCAGCACATAGGTCTTCCCATCGCACATGATGAAGTCGGCGTTGATGGCGCAGTTGTCCAGCTCCATGGCGCGGATGGCCAGCCGAAGCTGTTCCTTGGTGTCCTCCAGGACATCAGGCGCCAGATGGTAGGGCGCGAAGTGTCCTACGGGTACGCCGGTGTCGCCTTTGAACACGTAGTCGCCGTGGGGAAGGATGAACTGGATATCTCCATCTTTGACGAAGGCCTGGGCGCCGAACTCCTCGCCCTCCAGATATTCCTCCACCACGAAGTATTCCGAGCGGGTGTTTTCCAGGACCGTGTTGCGGGCAGCCTCGAATTCCGAAGGCTCGTTCACCTTGACGATGCCCCGGCTGCCGGAGGAGTCCACGGACTTGAACATGACCGGAAGCTGCAGTTCGGCAACCTTCAGGGCGTAGTCCGCGTCATCAAAGGAGATCCTGCGGAAGCGGGCGGTTCTGACGCCGTACTTCTCGTAGCAGGTCTTCATCTTCAGCTTGTCCGTGGCGATCTCAGCGGAGTGGGCGCTGAGTCCGGGAAGCCCCAGAGTGTCGCAGACTCTGCCGATGGTGATGACCGCCACATCCGTGCCGGTGGTGATGATCCCGTCGATCTTCTCCCGGCGCGCGATGGCCAGGATCTTGCGGTAATCGGTGGTGTTTTCGTAATAGACTTTGTCCGCCAGCTCAAATCCGGGATAGTTGCCGGGAATGCTGGCGACGATGGTATATAGCCCAAGGCGCTTTGCTGTTTCGATCAGCGGGACCTGGTAGATCCCGGCGCCGAGAATGAGTATCTTTTTCACTGCGGTCCACCGCCTTTCTCAGAAGTATCATGTCCCAGGCCCTGTCCCTTGTAGACACAGCGCACGACGTATTGCGGATTCTTCCCCTGCACCAGATACATCCGACCCAGATATTCACCGAGGATCCCCAGGAACATCATGATCATGCCGGAGAAGAAGCAGATGGCCGCCATCATGGAGAACCATCCAACGGCGCTGGTGGGCGCGATGAGCTTCTTCAGGACGATGGCGATGGCGCCGAGTATCCCCAGTAAGGAGAAGAAGAACCCGACGTTTCTGGCCATCCGCAGGGGAACGATGGAGTACCCCATGATATTCGACCAGAGGCCGATCAGTTTCTTAAAGGTATATCCGGACTGTCCGTAGGCCCGGTCGAAATGCTCCACCGGAACGCTGACGATGTTGCGGGTGGTCCGCAGGAACAGCCCCTGCAGATGCGTGAAGGGGCTCTTGTACTGGATTACGTAGTCCCGGACGAAGCGCCGGATGATCCAAAAGCTGGAGGTCTTCAGGTCTTTGGGCTTGTGGATCAGGATCCGTACGGAGGTATAGTTCACCCAGCTTCCGAAATTGCGGAAGGCCGAGTGCTTTTTCTCGGGGTAATATCCGTAGGCGATATCGTATCCCTCATCGAAGGCGGAAAACAGCGCCGGCAGCTGAGACGGGTGGGTCTGCAGATCGTCATCCATGCACAGGATGATGTCTCCCTGGCATTCGTTCAGCCCGGCCATGACGGCGTTGTGCTGGCCGGCGTTCTGGGCCAGCTCCACGATGCGGACATTCTGATAGTCCTCCGCCAGAGCGTGCAGCGCGCACAAAGTCTCTCCGTCGTCCGGAGAGGCGTCATCCACCAGGACGAATTCCAGCGGCGTCTTGCCCAGCTTTTGCATCTGCTCGGCAGTCATCTCCACCACCTGACGGATGGATCGCGAGGATTTATAGCAGGGGACGATAACGGAATACAGCATGTAAACTCCTTTTCTTACTTATAGAACCAGCGGGTGAAACGGGACAGGGATTCGTCCCCGTCGGCCTTGATCCGCCGGATGGTGTAACGGCCCTGGCTCCGGGTGGCCCAGGTGTTGGAACCATAGGTGAAGGCCATCTTGATGTGGCCCTTCTTCGCGGCCCTGATGGTTCTGCTGGTGTAGTGCCCGAAGGGGTAGGCCAGATACTCGTATCCGAACTTCTTGTACATCTTCTCAAAATCCTTCTTCTGATAGTTGTAGGATTTTGTCCTGGCGTATCCGGCTCCGCTGCCGGTCCTCACGTGCAGGCCCCAGGTGTGGCTCTGGAATTCAAAGTCAGGATATTTCTTGCTGACGTAATCGATCACATCCCGGCCTGTGGTGTGGTAGGTGCCGTAGCGGGTAGGTCTCTTGTTGGTCTTGTTGGGTACAGCCTTGCCGATCATGAACATGGTCGCTTTCATGTCGTACTTTTCCAGAATGGGCAGGCCGTACTTGATGATGGAATACATGCCGTCATCAAAGGTGATCACCACGGACTTGCGGGGAACCTTGATCTTTCCCTGGTGCCAGAGGTAGAACTCCTTCATGCTCAGCGTGGTGTAGTGGTGATCGTGGAGCCACTTCATCTCCTGACGGAATTTGGTCTCGGACATGAACAGGCTGCTGAAGCTGCCCCGATGCTTGCGCTTTTCCGAGGGGCTGCACAGCCGGTGGTAACAGAGGACAGGGATCCGCTTGGCGTTCTTGCCTTTGTAGGAGATGACCGGGGATTTCTCTCCCTTAGTCTCCCAGTGGGCGTAGTATCTGACGGTCTGTTTTTTGCCGAAGTGGATCTTCATCTTACCGGTGATCTGCTTGCCGCCGTTCTTCTTCGTGTACCATCCCAGGAAGAATTTCTTCTTCGCCTGCGGTGTCGGCCGGCCGGTGAGTTTCGCTCCATTCGTGTAGTACTTCGTCTTCACGCTTTTGCCGTTTTTGAAAGTGCCCTTGCCAGCGTCATAGAGGACGCGGCCCTTGATGGTCAGCTTGTCCCGAACGAGAGAGGTGTCCCCGGCCACCCAGGACCGGACTCCCTCTGCGTCCGTCTGCAGCTGGTACTGCCGGAAGAGCCCAGTGAAATTCCCGGTGCCCACGTAAGGCAGGACGACATCGAACTCGCCAAAGGGCAGGGCGACCTCGGTCTGGTCCGCCTCGGGCGCAGGCTCGGACTGGTCCACCGCGGGCGCGGGCTCGGACTCGGAATTGGCGTCGGCCTGCCGCACTACCAGAGCGTCGTTCGTCAGGGAAATGGTCTCACCGCTGTCGTAGGCGCCGCTCCAGATGAACTGCTCCGGCATATAGAGCACCGTTCCGTCCGCCAGCGACTGCTGGTCGGGGATCTGGGCAGAATCCGTGGTATAAAGCTCCTGATTCACCCCGGTCATGGTCACATGAAGGTTTACTCCCGCCGCAGCAGTGCCTCCGATGGCCAGTGTGTTCCCGGCCGCATCGGTCTGGGTGGATGCCCACGCGGGAGCTGTGCCGGCGAGCATGGCCAGCGCGGCAAAAAGAATTGCGGTTATGATCGTTTTTCGAATATTGATGGTTGCTGACTTCATATTCAAGATTATCTGCCTGTCCTTCCTGTTGTCTTAACTGATTCATCGGGCCGGTCCGCCCGCAAGGCTATACCTTTTCATATTATATACCAAATCCCGGGGAATGTGAAGTGCAGAGGGGATTGACAAGTCGGTCAGTTCGGTGCGGTCCGGTCAAGTCTAAACAATGGTGTAAATCCCGTTCGCTCCCGTAAGAGCGAACGGAGTCGCTTATCACAAGGAACAGATCAGTGTTCATTATAGTTGTTCTTTCATATTTTCGGATTCTATACGGTTTACCCCATCGTCCGTACAGAATCAAAAATATCAAGGAGGGAACTGCAACCGCTTAACTGCCCGGAACGATCCGTGAAGGACATGTCGAGATCGTAGCTGTTCAGGAGCATTGAAATAACGACCGCTCTTCCGGACCTGACGAAAAACGAAGGAGATGTCGAGATCGTAGCTGTTCTGACGCATTGGAATAACGACTTTTCTTCCGGATCTGACAAAAAACACTCTCCGTGCACAGGCCAGGTCGAGATAATGGAACGCTCGACCAGGGAGAATCTCGACCTCACCTGGCTGACCAGCCTTTGCAGGCAAAAAAGTCGAGATCTGCCGGATGCTAAACCGCTGAAATCTCGACATCTCGTTCAGAAGTTCGTGGGACTGATCGGGATAGGCAGAGAGGAGAACAGGCGGGTGCGCGGATGCCCCGCAGGCTCCCTGCAGGTTCCCTGTATATGGGTTTGAAACCTGCCTTTGCATATGATAGAATACAACATGTCGGGAGGGAGGAATCTATGAAAAGAAACTGGCTCATATCATTTCTGATCAACGCTGCCATACTGGGCGCCATTATGGCGGTCACGGATCTTTCCTATGAGTCCAATGATGATTTCGGCATCGTGCTCAGGATCGTTGAGGGATACGACAACGTGCTTCTGGTCAACATGTTCCTGTGCCGGGCGCTGATCCCCATCCAGGCTCTGGTGCCGGGGGTCAACGTGTTCGTCTGGATGCAGATCATCATGTCCTTCGTCGCTTTCACCGCCGTGCTGAAGATTCTCATGGACCAGCGGAAATCCTTTTGGTTCACGATGATCTGCGTGCTGGTGATCGCGGTGTTTGCCTTTGATCACTACGCGGTGATCCAGTTTACGAAGACCTCCGCGCTGCTGGTGGTGGCGGGTATCATGATCATGACGGACGCGGTGATCGAAATGCGCAACCCGCTGTATCATTTCCTGGGGTTGCTCCTGGTCTACACCGGAGCCTGCCTGCGGTTCGTCAACCTGTATGTGGCGATCGCCTTTGCGGCGCTGTATCTGCTTCTCTGGGCGATCCGCTATCGGCACGATCTGGTCAGCGACGGGTATTTCAGCGGCGGGCGGATCGCGCTTTACATCGTGCTGGTGATCCTGCTCTGCGGGACCTACGGGATGAACTACTACTCCAGCCATAACAGCGACATCACCGAATACAGCCAGTACAACCGGGTGAGGGCGGACGTCATCGACTATCCGGTGTACCAGAGCTACGACACCATCAAAGATGATCTGAAAGCCATGGGGATCTCCAAAAACGACCTCTACCTGATCGACGCCTGGTATCTGGATTACGACGGAGCAGCCAGCCAGGAGAACCTGGAGAAGATCGACGAGATATACATGAAGTCTGCGGCGGTCACCCCCAGCCCGAAGGAAACAGCGGAGACGTTCGTCAAGGATATGATGAAGAATGTCCGCAAGCTTGAGCCCGGCGGGATACACATCGCCATACTGGTCCTGCTAGCGGCGGGAGGCATACTGTGCCTGCGGCCCAAATACTGGATCTACATCATTCTGCTCGGAGGCTTCACGATCCTGCTCTATCTCTACCTCTATCACCTGGGGAGAACGGTCTACCGGGCGTCCTACATCGCGGACCTCGGGGCGGCCCTCTGGCTGCTGTACTACTATTACAGCGACATGCAGTGGAGGAACAAGGCCGGAGAGGTCAGCGCCTTCGCCGTCTGGGAGAGAAGGGTTCTCTGCGTGATCGCGGCATTCGTCATCCTGACGGCGGTGTATCCGCTGGCTACCTACAGCAACGATAAGGCGGAAAAGCTGGAGAACGGCGTGATGAATTCAGACCTTACAGACTATATGAAGGCCAGGGAGAACCGGTTCTTCGTATTCTCCACCAGGGAAAAGGATTCGGCCATCGTCTATCTCCATCCGGAGATGGCGCCGCAGCCGGGGTTTGAGAAGAACATGCTCTGCTTCGGCGGATGGGGGACCAAGTCCGAGTACACCATGGATCACCTGAAGGCCTACGGTCTGAACAACATGTTCGGAGACATCATCGACAACGACCGGGTGTACGTGGTGGAGCAGAAGAATATGCAAAAGCTGGAGAAATACTTCAACAAATGGTACGGGCAGGACGGCAAGGAGATCACCTTCGTTCTGGAGGACGAGATCGCCGGCCAGAAGATCTGGCAGGTGGTGACCCGGTAAGATTATGGGGTTGTCGGAAAGGCGATTATTTGATAGTATATTAAAGATAGAGATTAATATAAGCGTTGATATTGAAACAGATGTACAAAGGAGAAGGGAGTAAGAGAACATGAAGAGATCGACAAAAAAATGGATCAGTCTGTTCACCTCACTCGTGATGATGCTGACCATTGCTGGTACCGCCGGTACAGTCAGCGCTGTTTCCAAGGATGATCCGGAAGCGGCGGCAGAACCGGCAGTGACGGCTGAGCAGCAGGCCGGCGAAGAGATCGCGGCCCCTGACCAGGACGTGCAGGAGCCGGCGGCAGAGCCGGAAGCGCCGGCTGAGGAAGCTACGCTCGAGGCGCAGGAGGGACTCATCACGCTGACAGCCACCCTGGAAGATACGCAGGCGGTGCTGAACTGGAACGAACTCGATCCCACATATCACTACGCGATCACCAGCCAGTATTACGACTATCAGACAGCTGCAGATCCGCAGCCTGCGGTGACGGTAGTGGACGAATCCGCGGAATTCACGGATGAGACCTTCACCGTGACAGACCTGAACAAGGTGTACTGCAACAGCTACACGTTCACGGTCACGGCTTACGGCGAAGACCATCAGGCGATTCCGGACGCTACGGGCACCTGCACCGTGAAGTTCAAGATCCCGGAGCCTCCGGAAGTGGACGGCGTGGAGACCATGGCCGGATACAAGAAGGTCACCCTCAAGTGGGATGCCATCGGTGAAGCTCCCGAAGGTCTGGACGCAGTCTTCTACCGCATATTCGTCAACGACAAGCTGGTCAAGAAGATCAAGGTCAAGAGCGCCAAGAAGAGCTACACCTATGTAGTGGACAAGATCAACAAAAAGGCGCTGCAGGAAGGCAAGACCTACAAGTTCTACGTCAGACCGGTATACCGCAAGGATACGCCGTATCACACCGATCCCTCCACCGGGGGAACTTATGAACTGAACATCGGCTCCAAGACAAAGAGTGTCAAGGACGGCCCGATCCGTCCGGCGTACTTTATCGCCAAAGTAAAGTCTTCCGGATGGGCTTACACGACGTATAAAGGCCACAGCAAGGCCAAGTACTACAAGGCAGGACAGACCATCAAGGCCTACGGCGCCATGGGCGGACGCTACATGATCAAGAAGGGAAGCAAGACCATCTACTTCTCCACGGATAAGTGCAAGAACGCCAGAGCGCAGTACGATTCCAGCGAGCCCTACACCAAGGCTGAGAAGGAAGCCTATGTCAACGACCGCAAGCTGACGAGCAAGACCAGCTCCCTGTTCTGGGTCAACACCTACACCCAGCAGGCCAACTGGTTCAAGAAGTCCGGCGGCAAGTGGAAGCTGGTTGCGGTATACAACTGCTCCACCGGCAAGGCCAGCACACCTACCCCCACGGGCAGACACAAAGTCTGGAACAAGCTGCGCAGCCGCCACGGCATTCCTTACTGGACGGTATTCTATGCATACACCGGATTCCACAAGAAGCCGGCAAACACCATCGGAAGACCGGCCAGCGGCGGATGCGTGAGACTTGAACTGGAAGCGGCAAGAACGCTTTACAACACCAAACTGAAAGGTTCCGCAGTATTTGTCTACTAATGCCCGAAAGGCATGAGACAGAAGGATGAACTGAAAGGATAACGAAAAAGCACTATGATCATATGTCTCGGATATACTCATAGTGCTTTTCGCTGAAATAAGGAGAACTGGAATGAACATACTGGTGACCGGAGGAGCCGGATTTATCGGCAGCAATTTCGTCTTTTACTATCTCAGAGAGCATCCCGAGGATCAGCTGACTGTGCTGGACGCCCTCACCTACGCGGGGAATCTGCAGACTCTGCAGCCTGTCATGGAGCAGGAGAACTTCCATTTCGTGAAGGGGGATGTAGCTGACCGGGAGACGGTCTTCGCCCTGTTCGAAGAGAAGAAGTTCGACATCGTGGTAAACTTCGCCGCGGAGTCCCACGTGGACAGATCCATCGAGGATCCGGGGGTCTTCCTGCGGACCAATATCCTGGGGACACAGGTGCTGATGGACGCGGCCAGAGCCTTCGGCGTCAGCCGGTTCCATCAGGTGGGAACGGATGAAGTCTACGGAGACCTGCCTTTGGACAGGCCGGACCTGTTCTTCACCGAGGACATGCCTCTGACAGCCTCGAGCCCGTACTCCGCCTCCAAGGCTTCGGCGGACCTTCTGGCCATGGCCTACCACCGGACCTATGGGCTTCCGGTGAGCATTTCCCGGTGCTCCAACAACTACGGACCTTATCAGTTCCCGGAAAAGCTGATCCCGCTGATGATCGCCAACGCTCTGGCGGACAAGCCCCTGCCGGTCTACGGGACAGGGGAGAACGTACGGGACTGGCTCTACGTGGAGGACCACTGCCGTGCCATCGATCTGATCCTGCGGGGCGATGCCGTGGGGCGGGTCTACAACATCGGCGGACACAATGAAAAGACCAATCTGGATGTGGTCAAGACCATCCTGAAGCAGCTGGGCAAGCCTGAGAGCCTCATCACCTTCGTGGGCGACCGCAAGGGACACGATCTGCGCTACGCCATCGACCCGGCGAAGATCCACGCAGATCTGGGATGGCTGCCCCAGACGGATTTCGACACCGGGATCCGCCAGACCATCGATTGGTATCTGGAAAACAAGGAATGGTGGGAGACCATCATCAGCGGCGAGTATCAACAGTATTACGAGAAGATGTATGGTAACAGATAACACATCAGCGATAACCCTGAATCATCGGAAGCGGGACATCTGGATCCTGCTGGGGAAATATACCGTTCTTTTTGGCATCATGATCATCGGGATCTATGCCATCATGCTGCTCCTGCACAAATCGTTCATCCAATACGGTGACGGATACAAGCAGGGGTATTTCTGGACCGTGGATTACCAGCACAAGATCGAGGGCCTGGCCAGCGGGGAGGGATTCCCCCTGTGGTCCTGGAGCATGGGCACGGGAATGGATCTGGAGTTGGATTTCTATCTGGATCCATTCAATCTGATCGCGGCTCTGTTCCCGGCCGGATACGTCGAGCTGGGTTATTCGCTTGCCTCCGTGCTCAAGATGTACGTGGGAGGCCTCTCTTTCATTGCCTTCGCCCGAGAGGTGAGGATGAGGGAATTCCAGACCCTGGCCGGCAGCCTGTGCTACGTGTTCGCCGGCTGGTTCGTCAGCGTATCCCTGACCCAGAGCTCCTTCCTGATCAACGCCATCCTGTTCCCGCTGCTCATCCTTTCGGTGGAGCGGGTATACAAAGGCAGGTCGCCCGTTCTGTTCATTCTGGTGGTGGCCTACTACCTCGTCCGCAATATCTACTTCGCTTACATGGCGGCCATTGTCGTCATCCTGTATATTCTGCTCCGGTACTTCGCCTACAACCGGCATTTTTCGCTGAAGGAATTCGCCGGACGGATCGGATCGTTCATTCTGTACGGCATCATCGGTGTCATGCTCTCCGCTTTCGAGGCCCTGACCGCAGTAGCGGCTCTGTCCGGCGCCTCCAAGGAGAGCTCCGCGGATGTTGCCCAGACACTTTTTGATCCGGACTACTACATTTCCTTCGGAGAGAGGCTCATCGGCCGGGGCATGACCTACGACTATCTGGATATCGGACTTCCGATCCTGATCTTCCTGCTGCTCCCGGTAGCCCTGAAGACCTTCTCCCGGAGATCCACCCATTTCGTGATGTCGGTGATCCTGCTGCTCATGATGATGCTTCCGTTCTGCTGCAGCATGTTCAACGGCTTCGGCTATCCCACCCTGAGATGGAGCTTCACCCTGATCTTCTTCGCCGTATGGTGCGGCGCGGAGCAGCTGGAGCCGAAGGCTCTTTCCGGCAAATCCGGACTGATCCTCATGTGCCTTGGGTGGCTGTTCATCGCGGCCTGGACCGCCGGTCTGAAGGTGGCGGGGATAATCGACTTCGGCCAGACGGAAAGGCTGTTCCTGCCTTTGCAGCTGCTGGCGGGTCTTGCCATGATCCCGGTGCTGTCCATCGGCGCCGGCCGGGTGCTGCGGGGACGGGACGCCAAAGAAGCGGACCAGGAGGTCCTGAAGCAGGTGGAGGAAGCGGCGCCGGAGGAAGCGGCGGTGGCTGTTACAAAGACGGCCGAAGAGCCTGCGGCTTCTTCTGCAATGGCGGCGGATGCCCCGGTGAAAACGGTCAAAGAGCCGGTGGCGGAATTCGCGGAGATCCTGGGCGGCGCACCGGAAAAGCCGGACGCCAAGGAAGATGCGCCGGAAGAAATCGCGGAGGAAGCTCCGGAAAGAGCGCCGGAGGAAGCGCTGGAAAAAGCGCCGACCGAAACTCCGGCCGAGCCTCCGGTCAGCGCGCCTGCCGCAGAGCCTGCCGCGCCGCAGGAAGCACCGTCAGTATCACTGTCAGCGAAACCTTTGCCCGGCTTCTCCCGGGCGGTGCGCTTCGCTGTTTTCGCCCTGATGTTCCTCAGCCTGTCGGCCGGATGGAGCTTCGGCTTCTATAACAACAGCGGCGACTTTTTGCGGAACAACGCCATCAACAAACAGCTGGAGGCTTCCACCCAGCGGGTGGGCAACCAGATCAAAGATAAGGATTTCTACCGCATCGATCAGGTGGATGGGATCACCCTGCATCATCAGATGAAGTATCCCGCCAACGAGAACCTGTGGTGGCAGACCAGAAACATCTACGTTTACAACACCAGGATCCCCCAGACTTTGCTGGAATACAACCGGCTGGTGGGGAACAACTACGGATACTGCAAGCGGGTATACGTCCTGTCCAACGGCAACCGCATGGGGCTGGACTTCCTGCTGGGCGTGCGGTACTTCCTGGGTGATGACAATAAGAACGGCTGGACGGGCTCCGACATCTACGCGCCCTACGGATTCAAGCCGTTCACGGAGATCGATGGAGTGAATGTGTTCCGCAGCGATCACAATGCGGGACTGGGATTCGTCTACCAGCAGGTGATGCCCCTCAGCGAATTCACGAAGCTGTCCAGACTGGAGAGAGAACAGGCTCTGCTGCAGGCTGCGGTGCTCCCGGACGATGAAGTGAAGGAGATGGAGCCGGTGCGGGCGGTGAATGCCTCGGAGGTGGATCTGGACATCATGGACGTGCCTTTCCAGGTGGTGGATACCCACCGCTGCAAGCTGGAGGACGGGAAGATCATCGCCAAGAAGAAAGACGCGGAGATCACCATCGCGGTGGAGAGCGTGAAGGACAGCCAGCTGGTGGTTTCCTTCGACAACCTCATGCGAAACTGCGAGGACGGGGAGCAGAGCGAGTCCTTTACCATCAAATGCAACCGGGCGGCGCTGAAGAAGATGGCCATCAACGAGATCAGCAATCAGGCCATCGCGGGGATCCGGGATTACGACCTGAACATGGGATACTGCAAGGATTTCAGCGGGCTGCTCACCATCAGCCTGTCGAAGAAGGGGACCTACACCTTCGACAGGATGTACGTGTCGGCCATGTCCTGCGAGAACTTCGACCGCTGGGCCAGATCCTGCGAAGCCAACCGTCTGGAGCTGACCTCCTTTGACGAGTGGCACGCCAAGGGCACGGTCTATACCGAAGACGCCGGGATCCTCTACCTTTCCATGCCGGTGAACGACAACTGGGAAGTGTATGTGGACGGAAACAAGGCGGAGAAGCTGGACGACGTGAACATCACCTTCCTGGGAGCGAAGGTACCTGCCGGTCAGCATGAGATCCAGCTGAAGTACCGGAATAAGCCGCTGATCCTCGGCGGCATCGTCTCCGTCATCGGCCTGGTGCTGACCATCATCGCCGGCATCGTCTGCTGGCGCAGGAACAGGAAGAAGAAAAAGGACGGCCATGGGAATCAAACGGTATAAGAACGCCATTCGGAGGGCGAGAAACAATCAGATCTACCCGAAATTCCTCGAGAAGCCGGTGGATCAGCATCTGATCCTGCTGGAGGCGGGGCAGGGCAAGCACGTGGACGGAAACGTGTTTGCCTTTTTGCGGTGCCTCGAGGAGGAGCCCAAATGGAAGAACTACCGGATGGCCGTGTCCGTAACGAAGGACACGAAAGAAGAAGCCCGGAAGAGATTCGCAAAACTGGGCTGGGACCGGATCGAGCCGGTGGTGCGAAACAGCGCCCGCTACAAGGAGATCCTGGCCACGGCAGGGATACTCATCACCGACAATTCCTTCCCGCCATACTTTATCAAAAGGCAGGAGCAGGTCTATCTGAACACCTGGCACGGGACTCCGCTGAAGCGGCTGGGCCGGGCAGACATCTACAATTCCACATCCATCGGCAACGTCCAGAAGAACTTCCTGATGGCGGATTACCTGCTGTTCCCCAACACCTACACCCGGGACGTGATGATGCAGGACTACATGATCACCCGCCTGTACCGGGGGAAGACGGTGGTCACGGATTACCCCAGAAACGATGCTCTCCACGATGTCACGTGGCAGGCCAGCATCCGCAGGGAGTACGGCCTCGAGGGGAAGCGGATCTACGCGTATATGCCCACCTGGAGAGGTACCGGAAGGTCGGCGGACAAAGACGAGCAGATCCGCAGGACCAGAGAGATCATCGAGGAGATCGAAGCAGGCCTGGGAGAAGATGACCTGCTGTTCGTCAACCTGCATTTTCTCATCGGCAATCAGCTGAATATGGAAGGGCTCGAGAAGACCCGGTTCT
>CACXCQ010000008.1 GCA_902766185.1 uncultured Eubacteriales bacterium | reverse complement strand
GCTTCGATGAAGGCTTTTTCCTCGAAGAGGATGACACCCACCTTGTTGCCCAGGTTTTCGTTGAGCACCTTCAGCCGCTGGATCTCCGCCTGCACGCGGTCGCGCTGGCCTTCTACCACCAGCATGTCCGCCTTGGGCGCGTAATGCTTGTATTTCATTCCCGGGGATTTCGGCTGGAAATCGCTTTCCTGTACGCCGTCCTCCGGGTCGAGGGCGATGTGCTGCGCCGCTTCCTTGAGGGACGGATCGTAGATGACCTCCCTGCCCAGCGCCGCTTCAATGCTCTCCGCCGTGATGATCCCGGGCCGCAAAATGGTCGGCTGCTCGGACGTCAGGTCCAGCACGGTGGACTCGATGCCCACCCGGCAGTCGTCCCCTGAGATGATGGCGTCGATGCGCCCGTCCAGATCCGCGATCACGTCCTGGGCCCTGGTGGGGCTTGGACTTCCGGAAAGGTTCGCGCTGGGCGCCGCGATGGGGCAGCCGGACAGGTTGATGAGGTCCAGCGCCGCCTTCGAATCGGGCATGCGCACCGCAACCGTATCCAGTCCGCCGGTGGTGCGGTCGGGCACTTCCGGTCTCTTTTTCACCACGATGGTCAAAGGACCGGGCCAGAAGTTTTCGATGATGGCCACGATGTCCGCGCTGAGCATCGGGGTCAGCTGTCCGATGTCGCTGGCCCTGGCGATGTGCACGATCATGGGGTTGTCGCTGGGCCTGCCTTTGGCTTCGTAGACCGCCGCGACCGCTTCCGGGTTCATGGCGTCAGCGCCCAGTCCGTAGACGGTCTCCGTGGGAAAAGCCACCAGGCCGCCGTCCTGTATGATCTTCGCCGCTTTGGCGATGTCTGCAAATTCTGTTGTCAGATGAAGGGTTTCCATGTTCTTCGTTTGCGTCCCCACTTTCTTAAAAGTTCTTCATTTTCTCTGCCTGATCGTGGGTGTTGAGGGCGTCGATGATCTCGTCCAGATCCCCGTCCAGGAACTGTTCCAGCTTGTACAAAGTCAGGCCGATCCGGTGGTCGGACACTCTCCCCTGGGGGAAGTTGTAGGTCCTGATCCGCTCGCTGCGGTCTCCGGTTCCCACCTGGCTCTTCCGCTGCCCGGCGATCTCCGCCTGCTGCTTCTGCATCTCCAGGTCATAAAGCCTTGCCTTCAGGACTTTGAACGCCTTGTCTTTGTTCTTGATCTGGGATTTTTCGTCCTGGCAGGTGACCACCAGTCCCGTGGGCTCGTGGGTGAGCCGCACCGCGGAGTCGGTGGTGTTGACGCACTGTCCGCCGTTGCCCGAGGCACGATAAACATCCACCCGGACGTCGTTGGGATCCAGGTCCACTTCCACGTCGTCCACCTCCGGCAGCACCGCCACCGTGGCCGCGGAGGTATGGATCCTCCCGCTGGACTCCGTTTCGGGGACACGCTGCACCCGGTGGGCTCCGCTCTCGAACTTCAGGCGGGAGTAAGCGCCTTTGCCCTTGATGAGCATCACCGCTTCCTTGATTCCGCCCAGGCCGGTGTCGTTGATCTCCATCAGCTCGGTCTTCCAGCGGTTGCGCTCCGCGTATCTGGTGTACATCCGCAGAAGGTCCGCGCCGAACAGGGCAGCTTCCTCGCCGCCGGTGCCCGCCCGGATCTCCAGGATGACGTTCTTTTCATCGTTGGGGTCCTTAGGCAAAAGCAGGACTTTCAGCTCTTCCTCCATCTGGGGCAGCTTCTCTTCCAGCTCCGCGATCTCCATCTTGGCCAGTTCGCGCATCTCTTCATCGCCGTCCTCCAGCATTTCCTTCGCTTCGGCGATGCCTGTTTTTGCTTCTTTGTATTCTTTGTATTTTTTGACGATGGGCTCCATTTCGCCCATTTCCTTCACGTGCTTCTGCCACACCGGCTGGTTGGCGATCACCGCCGGATCCGATACGGTCTGGGCCAGCTCGTCGTATTTCTCTGTGATAAAGTCCAGTTTGTCGAACATATTACGCTCCTCTTGCTTCCTGCTTCTTCCGTTATTGCCTGTCTGCGATCGTTCTGCCGCTATCGGAAGAAGGTGTCCGCCTCCGCCCGCCATTTCGCTTCTTCCGCGTCGGCGGGTTCATCCAGCGTGATGCCGTGGGGAACCGATTTTCCTGCTTCATCTACGGCCACGAAGGTGGTGAATCCCTCCGCGTGAAGCACGCCGGTCTTCTCGTTGTACAGCCCGACTCTCAGGGTAATGCTCGTCCTTCCGGTCCGGACGATCAGCCCCTCGTAGGTGATGATGTCGCCCGGCTGCACGGACTTATAAAAATCGAATTTATGTGTGTTCTTGTACAGCAGCCCCTGGGGATCACCGTACTCTGTGCACACCACAATAAAGGACGTCTCGATCATCCATTCGATGCCCTGCCCTGCGTAAAGATTTCCGTGATGGTTCAGGTTCTCCATCCGGACCATATGTGATGATCTGTAACGCTTCATCTCTTACTTGCGACCTTTCTTTCTCTTCCTGCGTTTCTTGTTCTGTCTTGCCGGCTCAAGGATCTTCAGGTTCTCCTTCTTGGCGTCCCACTTGACCGACTCCGGATCCGGCTTGGCTTCCTTGGCTTCCTCGGCTGCCGCTTCAGCTTCCTCGGCTGCTTGCTCGACTTCCTCGGCTGCTTGCTCGGTTGCTTCCTCGACCGCCGCTTCAGTTTCTTCGGCGGACTCGTCGGCGAACTCTTCCAGCACCTCGGACCAGGCTTCCTTCTCTGCCGGATCTGCTTCCTCCGCTTCCGTTTCTACAGCTTCCTCGGTCTCTGCTTCGATCGCCTCGGCTTCATCGGCTGTTTCTTCGGCTGGCTCTTCTGCTGTTTCTTCTGAAACGTCTTCAGTCTCCTCTTCGGATGATTCTTCGGTTACTTCAGCTTCTTCGGCTTCTGGCTCGGTCTCTTCCTCAGCCACTTCTTCAGCCTCTGCCTCAGGTTCTTCTATTTCTTCTGCTTCTTCCGCTTCACCTTCTTCGGTCGCTTCGGCTTCTGTTTCCTCGGCTTCGGTTTCAGCTTCGGGTTCTTCTTCGGATTCAGCGTCTGCCTCTTCGGCTTCTGCCTCGGGTTCTTCTGTTTCCTCGACTTCGGCTTCGGGTTCTTCTGCCGCTTCCTCTTCGACCTCTTCAGTCTCGGACGCTTCTTCCTCAATCGTTTCTTCGGTTTCTGCCTCAGGCTCTTCTATTGCTTCCTCAGTTTCCTCAACGGTTTCCTCAGCTTCGGCATCAGATTCTTCACCTTCTGCTGCTTCTTCGGACTCAGCATCTTCGTCTGCAGTCTCTTCGGTTTCTTCGACCTCGGGCTCTTCCTCGACTTCAGTTTCAGGCTCTTCCGCTTCAACTTCAGATTCAACTTCAGATTCGACCTCGGCTTCCGGCTTTTCTTCTGCTGCCTCGGCTGCCGCCGCTTCGTCCTCACGCAGCAGTTCGCCAAGAGGATCCTCGCCTTCTTCCGAATAAGCTCCGGGCTCGGTCCTGGCAACCAAAGTGGCCAGCTTTTGCATGAGGGAGTTCTCCGCCTCTTCTCTCTGCAGACGGTAGATCTCCATATCGCTGAGAATCATAGAACGGGTCTCTTCCAGACGGACCTTCTCCCGGCGCTCCATCTCCTCCAGCTTGATGCTGTTGATCTGACGCATTTCCTCCAGCTTGATGGCGATAGGTGACTGCTCGTCAAATACACCGTCCTCAGCAAGGACAGCTTCCGTCGCCGCACCGGACTTGCGGAATGTGCTGATGGCTTTGCCCAGTCCAAAGGAGATCACAGCTATGCCAAAGTACGGAATGAACTTTTCAATAACATAGATGACCACATTGGACCACATATCCTGGAAACTCGCCTGAAGCGTTTCCAGATAAAGCTTCTGGAAATCGATGGCCGCGTACAGCATATACGCAGAAATTGCCAGGAAAATAAATGCGAAAATGTACAGTATGACGGTTGCCGCCGGGGTTCTGTTTTTCATATCTTTACTCCTTTTACGCTATCTGAACTATTGTATCACGAATGGCCCGGATTTGAAATCACTAGTTTGGAGTTTCTTGAGCAAAACGAGGAGTATTTCAGGGGCGAATTTCCATATTTTGGTTGACGCGCGGCCATGTATTTGGTAATATTTGGATATTCGAGGAACCGTCCTGCCAACGTGGACTCAACAGGTGTTCCTCGTAGGTCACGAATCCGGGAATCGATGGGTAACTGTGACCTACAGATTCGGGAAATCGTGACCTACGCGATTCGGGATTTGGTCCACGACATGGGTCACGGTTTCGGGAATCGATGGGTAACTATGACCTACAGATTTGCCGATTCGTGACCCATTTCAAAAAAACGGCGATTTCAGGGGGCGAAAGGAGATTAGGATGAATGGCTTTACCGAACAGATTTTAACGGAACAGAGACGATTACAGAGGCTCATCGATTTGACGAGCCCATTTGAAAACACGTCACCGGAGGGTGTCCTGCTTTTGCAGAAGCGCGGGGACAATACATATTGCTACCTGCGGCAACGCGGCAAAGGCCGAAAGCCGCACAAGAGTTATCTGGGGAAACCGGATTCGGAGGCGGCGAGGGATTTTGTGCGGGAACGGTTCGTTGCGGAAAAGCGGAGCCGACTCCTGCAAAACCAGGGCTTGCTTTCGGAATTGATGGCCAAGTATCAGGACTACAGCTATGGAGCAGTCATGGATTCGCTGCCGCAATCCTTTCGCGGCATTGCTCTGGAGGACTTCAACGATAAGCGATACGAAGAACTGAAGCGATGGGCGAATGCGGATTTTCCACGTAACACCGCGCCATTCCCGGACTCGGAGATCTACGCCCAAAACGGCGAGCGGGTCCGGTCAAAGGGCGAGTGTTTGTATGCGAACACGCTTCTCGATGCCGGGATCCCCTTCCGGTACGACAGCATCCTGACGATCGCAGACGACTACGGCAACACGAAGAATGTGAGCCCCGATTTCCATATCAGGTGCTTTGATTATTCCCATGTGATCATCGAGCATCTGGGCCGTCTGTTTGACAAGGGCTACGCCATCAACTTCGGCGAAAAGTGCTACTGGTATCTGCAGGCGGGATTCATCCTCGGGAGAAACTTCTTCGTGACCAGCGATGATCTCCATGGCGGTACAGACAGCCGGGCCATTCACCGGGTGGTGGCGGAAGTGCAAAGGCAGTTCTTCGGGTATTGAGCGGAGCGGGGAATGTTTCCCCTTGAAACTACTTGCCTGTGTGTGATATGATAATCACCGAAGACAAGCCTCTATAGTTAAATGGATATAACAAGCCCCTCCTAAGGGTTAGTTGCTGGTTCGATTCCGGCTAGGGGTGCCAATGAAACAGGATGGGAAATCGGGTGCGCTGGTTTCCCATTTCCTATATTCGAGGAGAACGACGCAATGGCTGAAACAAAGGCAGTAGATAAAACAGCGGGCACGAAGCCCTCAAAAAGCCAGATCCAGATCACCGATGTGCGCGTGCTGAATCCGCGCTCACTCAGGCTGGAATTCAACAATGGCGCGGTCCGCCTTTTTGACCGCTACCGTCTGCGGGGGCCCATGTACATCCCCCTGATGGAAGAGGAGAACTTCCTCTCGGTGTCGGTGAAGGATGGCAATCTTTACTGGGCTGCGCTGGATCTCACCTGCCCGGCGAAGTACGTTTATCCCCGAAGCGTCCCCTACGACGACAACGCCACGGCCAGGGAGTACGTGCCCACCCGCAAGGACATCATCCAGGAGCGCATCGCCACGGTCCTTTTCCCGGCGATGGCCATTGCCGGCATCATCGGAACGGTCTGGTGGTACATCAACAACTGACCGGTCCGCACAAAAAACAAGAAAACACCGCCAGTGAAAGCGCTTTCGCTTCGCCGGCGGTGTGTTTTTTTCGCGGGGATTCGTGTCTATTCGCCGATCTCGATCAGCGGGTCTCCGACGATGAAGTTGTCGATCAATCGTGTATCGCCGATACGCACGGCCATGGCTACCAGGTCTCCCTCATGCAAAGTCTGGACAGGCTGCATAGACAGGCCGTCCACGATCTCCACGTAGTCGATGTCCGCCATGGGTTCGGTCCGCAGTTCTTCTTCCATCCGGGCGATCATGTCCGCGCTGCTGAGCCCCGCGCCGGCAGAACCCGCGCCGTCTGCGCCCGCTTCACCGCCGCCCTGCCCGATGCCCGCGGCGGCAATCGTCTCCTGGGCATGGCGAAGGGTGCGGGAAAGAATCCGCGAGGCCTGCCTTTGCTCGGGAGAGAGGTAGGTGTTTCTGGAGCTCTTGGCCAGCCCGTCGGATTCCCGGACGGTGGGGCAGCCCACTACCTTGAGGTTGAAGTTCAGATCCCGGACCATCCGCCGGACCACCGCCAGCTGCTGGGCGTCTTTCTTGCCCATGTACATCCGGTTGGGGTAGATGATGTTGATGAGCTTGGTAAGGACGGTGCAGACTCCGCGGAACATCACGGGGCGGCTCCTTCCGCACAGGCCCTCGGATACGACGGTCATGTCCACGAAGGTGCAGAAATCATCCCGGTACATTTCCGACGGTTCCGGCGCAAAGACCATGTCCACGCCTTCCTTCTCCAGCATCTTGCAGTCCCGCTCAAAATCCCTGGGGTACTTCGTCAGGTCCTCGTTGGGCGCGAACTGCATGGGATTGACGAAGATCGAGGCGACGGTGATGTCATTGTCCCGGACGGAGGCCTGCATCAGAGACAGGTGTCCCTCGTGCAGGTAGCCCATGGTGGGACAAAGACCGATGGTCCTCTCCTCGGCTTTCCAGCGCCAGACGATCCGGCGCGCTTCAGCAATTGTCTTTACGATCAGCATTTTTTCCTCCCGCTTATCCGTGCCGCGCCGTTTTTGCGCAGCCTCATCTTCTTAGTACAGCTTCGCCAGGTATTCCGGATCCACTTCGCCGCCGATAGCCTCCTCCGGTCTGAGCTCCTCGGCCAGCTTTTGCAGGACCGACGGATCCTTCATCTGGAAGGAATGCTCCTCATCCGGGAAGGTGGACGCCTTGACCTCGGCGTCGTAATCCTGGAAGGCCTTGGTCATGAGCTCACCCACTGCGCCGAACTGCTTGACGAACTTGGGCACAAAGTCGGTGAACATGCCCAGCATGTCCTGGTACACCAGGATCTGGCCGTCGCAGGCACTGCCGCCGCCGATGCCGATGGTGGGAATGCGCAGGGCCTTGGTGATGAACTCGGCGAGGGGCGCCGGGATGCATTCCAGAACGACGGAGAATGCTCCCGCGTCCTGAATGGCGTAAGCGTCCTCCAGCAGCTTCTTCGCTGCGTCCTCAGTCTTGCCCTGCACCTTGTTGCCGCCCAAAGTGTTGATGGACTGGGGGGTGAGTCCAAGGTGCGCCATTACGGGGATACCCGCCTCGGTCATTGCCTTGATCTGGGGGCAGACCGACGCGCCGCCCTCCAGCTTGATCGCGCTGCCGCGGGCTTCCTTCATCAGCCGTCCGGCGTTGATCAGGGCCTGCTCGATGGATACCTGGTAAGTCATGAACGGCATGTCCATCACCACCATGGTGTCTTTGCAGCCTCTGGCGACAGCGCTGCTGTAGATGATGGTCTCCTCGAGGGTGACGCTGAGGGTGTCCGGGTAGCCCAGCATGGTGTTGCCGAGGGAATCACCGACCAAAACGGCGTTGATGCCGGCGGCTTCCATGAGCTTGGCGGTGGAGTAATCGTAGCAGGTGAGCATGGAGATCTTCTCCCCGCGGGCCTTCATTTCCTGGAATGTAACTGCTGTGTT
>CACXCQ010000007.1 GCA_902766185.1 uncultured Eubacteriales bacterium | reverse complement strand
CATCAGAGACAGAAGAGTGCTGATCAGCTGGTTGCCGTTGACGCTCTGATCCTCCTCGGGTTTCGTCGTGCCCAGAAGTCCGGACAGGATATCCATTCCGCCGCTGGCAGGCTGTGCTGCTCCGGCAGACTGTGCTGCTCCGCCGCCGAAGATGGATGACAGCAGTCCGCCGAGTCCCGCCGGTGCTGCAGGTTCTGCCGGCTCGACCTCCAGTGCTCCCGTGGCTCCTGCTCCGGACGCTCCGGCAGCTCCGCTGAACAGTCCAAGGATATCTTTCATGTCGAATCCATCGCTCAGGTCAATGCCTGAAGACTGCTGTCCGTGGGCAGACTGCGTTGCCGCGAACAGACCGCTCAGGATGGACGGTGAAATATTGCCCAGCACTCTGGATACATCGCCTTCGCTGATGTCCGCCTCCTTGGCCACAGTGGCAACGATATCCTCCTGCTCCTCGCCCAGGATATGTCCGATGATCTTCGCGCCGTCTTCCTCATCAGCTTCCTTCAGCTGCGCATCGATGGCATCCCTGTTCTGATGCTGCATAAGGGCACCCAGAAGGGAATTGGCCCCGTCCTGTGAAGACGCGTTCGATGTCATCTTCCTGATCAGGAGCGGTACCGCGATGGTGATGATCATCGCCAGCTGCTTCTTGGACAGACCTGTCTTTGCGGAAAGTGCTTCCAGTGCAGCGCTGCTCGTCAGCGCCTTTGTCAACATATTCAATAAATTCATGTTCACTTCTCCTTTTTTCCGTTCATTCACACAGTTTTGTTGATTATATTCATAGTAGTATTATACCCCAGACTGCATAATCGAAAAAGACCAAAATCCCCATTGGAATGCCCTTTTTCGCCCGGCGAGGCCGCAGCGCCGCGCGCGACCTTCCTCGCACGACCTTACCGGTAAAATGGAAGCGGCCGCCGGGCTTTTTCACATATGCTCGTGTTGATTCCGGATCCGAAATCCCGGATCAACATTTTTTATGGACGGGCAAAGGCAGGGCGAGCCCAAACCCATCCCGGCGTGTTGATCTGTTCTACGCCACATCATATCCACATGAAAAATGGCAGGCGCCATGTAAATAACGGGTTCCAGAACGCAGATCAACACGGGACACACAAAATGGAAACACCAGCGAAAAAAGTCACCTCCTTTCGTGTATGCTCGTGTTGATTCCGGATCTGAAATCCAGGATCAACATTTTTTATGGCCGGGGCAAAGGCAGGGCGAGGCCAAACCCATCCCGGCGTGTTGATCTGTTCTCCGCCACACCATATCCACATGAAAAACGGCCAATGCCATGTAAATAACAGGGTCCAGAACGCAGATCAACACGGGGCACTCAAAATGGAAACACCCACGAAAAAAGTCACCTCCATTCGTGTTGATTCCGGGACGAAAATTATAGATCAACACGACCCCAACTTGCGACAATCTCGCGGTGGTCACGATTTCCATATTTTGGTTGACTTGTTTTGGCTTATATGGTATATTATGGATATTATGAAGAACTATTATCAGCAGAAAAAGACCGGTTGCAAACTGGAGCCGGTGATCTACGCGAAGACGGTGAAGCTGATCCGCTGCTACCGGCATTTTCAGAAGGTCGTCTCGTCCGACGAGGCGAAGACGAAGTCCGGTCAGCTGGCAGGCCGCTATATCCGGACCATCGACCTGGCTTTGCAGCGGTACGTTCCGGAACAGTACCGGGACGCCGTCTTTGCTCATCTGGTGGACGGCGTTCAGTACATGCGTCTGGAGGAGAAGCACTACGTCTCCACGTCCACCATGAAACGGTACGTGCAGGTCTGCGTCTGGGGTGTTGCGGAGGAGCTGGGCGAAAGTTTTCCGATCGAAGGCGATGAAGACCCCGGGTAACATCTCCGGCGTGGCGATGACCCCGGATGCCGATCATGATTTTTTGACCAACCCCAAACAAAAGACCGCCCCCCGGCATTTCAGTTGCCGGAGTGGCGGTCTTTTATTCAATTCATTGGCCTCAGCTCAACTCGGCCTCAAAGAAAGTATTCTCCAGGAAGATCCTGATACGCCTTGGTCAGGCGGGAGACTACCGCCCCCATCTCCAAAGGCTCCATGCTGTCCAGCGCGCGTCCCAGCTGATAAATGTTCCGGTCCAGCAGCTTCAGGCTCTTCGTCAGATACGCCTTTCGCGCCAGCTGGCGCTGCATCTGCGGATCCGATGAGATGGCGTGCCGGACGTAGATGTCTCCCTTGCGGTAGGCCCAGTAGTAGCACACCCGGCCGTTCTGATCTGTCTTCCAGAGGCTGCCCTTCGGACAGCTTTCCAATTCTTCCCGATACTGTTCCCTGATACAGGTCATGCTCTCCAGCATACCCCGAATGATCTGCTTGTAGTTATCCATGGTATTACCTCCTCGTTTGATATCCATATAATACCATGTTTAACTCAATATGTAAACCATATATTTACAATAATACCCAGTTATATCCATTTCGCCAGCAGGAACAGCGCCACCAATCTCACACCGCAGTCGCCGGTCTGCTATCAGCAGCCGCCGATCCGCCATCAATACCGCAGTACCGCCGATCCGCCATCAGTACCGCCGCTCATCCACGCAGTCCGCCAGGTACAGGGCGGCGGCTTCCATCGCGGAGCGGGCCGCTTCTTCGATGCTGCTCCCCCGGGCGTACTCGTCGAGAAGCTGCGCGGTGACCACATCTCCGGCGCCGACGGTCTCGCTGAACCGGAGCACCCGCTCCGGACGCAGAACGCCTTCTTCCTCGCCTTCCCTGTAGTAAAGGCCTCCGCCCTTCATGGTGATCACGATCTTCTGCACGCCTTTCTCCGCGAAGAACGCTCCCGCTTCCTTCATCTGATCACCGCTGAGGATCTGCAGTCCGGACATGGCCTCCGCCTCCCGTCTCCCCGGCATGATCCCCGCAAGATCGGGCAGAAGTCCCGCCGCGTCCTCGCCGCCTTCTACAGACGCCGGATCCAGATAGAACGGAATGCCCTTTTCCCGGCACAGCAGGCTGATCCACGCGAGGGTCGTCGCGGGCACCGAGCCGTCCGCGAACACCATCTCCGCGCTCTCGAGCAAAGGCTGGCAGCCCTGCAGCTGCGATACCGTGATCTCCTTCAGCATCCGGTCATCCTCCCTGAGGAATTCGATGTCTCCGAGGAAGTTTCTGGCCTCCACCCGTACGGCGGTGAGGGACTGACGGATCAGGCCGTTGGCCACCGTTCCGGCAGCATCAGGGCCCTGACTTTCCATGGTGTCCTGATTCTCCTCGCTGGCAAAACGATCGATGGTCACGACGCCGGAGATGTCCACACCTGCCCGGCGCATCTCCGCCAGGGCCGCCATGCCCAGAGGATCCTCGCCCACCACGGACATGAAAGCCACTTTCCTGCCTTTGCCTGCCAGAAGATGCGCTACGCGATAGGCGCATCCGGAATAATAGACGGAGATCCGGTCCTTCGAAGGGTCTCCGGAGGGCATCATCTGCATGCTCCCGAAACGGCCGCCTTCCCCATAGGCCTCGCGTTCCCACGGAGAGACTCCTCCCCCATTCATATTCTTCGAATCCGGCGCCTTCGGCATAGTCATGTCGATCCGCACCGTCGCCTGTACTCCGCCAATCGCAACGATCATCGGTTATTTCTCCTTTCGCTCTGTCATTGTTTTCGCGCGTGCTCCCGGCAGCCGTCCCCAGCAGGTGCTCCCGGCAGCCGTTTCCGGCAAATGCTCCCGCGCGGGAGCACCGCATCAGCCGAACACGCTGCCCCCGATGAACTCCCGGATGATGGAATTGTTGGGGACGATGGTTTCATCATCGATGGTCTGGAAGTATTCCAGATACTTCAGTATCCGGACGGCCTCGCTGTAGCCCGGCTGGTCCGGCTGGATCTCCTTCAGCAGGGGGACGACATAGTTCTTGAGCATGGGGATCTCGTATTCCAGGACGGAATTGAAGAGCACGTCCGCCTCGCTGTTATAGGGGAAGATGTTCCGGTTCTCCCCGTCCCGCACCTTCGGCCAGTCGATGATGGTGTCCACCGCCGAGTGGCCTCTGTACTTGTAATCACGGACCATCCGCCGCAGCATTCTGGCATCGGTGGAGGGCACCCGGTTGTGCCTGTCAATGTTCAGCTGGGTCAGCGGGCTGATGTAGATCCGGTACTTTTCGTTGTCGTCGATCTGGCTGGTGAGCTCCGCGTTCAGGGCGTGTATCCCTTCGATGACGATCAGCTGGTCGGACTGCAGGGTGGTGATCCTTTTGCCGTAGACCTTTTTGCCTTCCATGAAGTCGAATTCCGGCAGGTCCACTGTCTTTCCCTCCAGAAGATCGTTCATGTTCCGGTTGAACAGATCGATGTCCAGGGCATCCAGATTCTCGTAATTGTATTCTCCGTTCTCGTCCCGGGGCGACTGCTCCCGCTCGACGAAGTAGTCGTCCGTACCCATGTAGAGCGGCTTTAGTCCATTGACCCGCAGCTGAATGCAGAGCCTGCGGGCAAAGGTCGTCTTGCCGGAGGATGAAGGTCCCGCGATGAGCACGATGCGCCGGTTCAGCTTGCAGATCTCATCCGCGATGTCTGAGATCTTCTTCTCGTGGAGCGCCTCGGACAGAAGCACCAGATCCTTCTGCCTTCCTTCCAGAATGACCCGGTTCAGATCCGCCAGGTTGGTCGTACCCAGAAGCTTCGTCCAGCGAGCCTCTTCTCCGAACGCCCCGTAGAGCCGGAAGTCGTTCACGTACTCCGGAACCTCATCCGGTTTCGTGTAATAGGGGAAGCGCAGCAGCACGCCGGTCTTGTATCTGCGAAGTTCAAAATGCTCGAGGTAGCCTGTTGAGGGGACCATCAGACCGAAAAAGTAATTCCTGTATCCGTCCAGCTCATAGAGCCGGAATTCCCCTTCCGGATCCTCCAGCTGCCGCAGCATCTCCGCCTTCTCCGGGCAATTGTTTTCCTCCCAGAAATCGATGCCGTCCTGCACGGTGCAGAGTTCCTTCGTGATGGGCAGGTCCGCCTCCACCAGTTCTCTCATCCGTTTCTCGACCCGGGCAACGTCATCTTTGGACACCCGGCTCCTGGCTTTGATGGCGGTGTACAGTCCCTTGTTCAGGGAGTTGTCGATCATTGCGTCCCCGCCCAGCGTATCCCTTATGGCCACCAGATACAGCATGCTGAGGCTCCGCTGGTAAGCCAGATTCGCGCTCTGGGTCCGCTGATCGTAGAACCGGATCCAGGAATCCCCGTCGATCTCCGTCGTCAGTTCCCTGTCCACGCCGTTCACGCAGGCCAGAAGGATCCGGTACGGCGCCTCGGGCTGGTACTCCCGCGCCAGCTCCTCCAAAGTGAAAGGTTTGTCCTTATGGATCTTGATCCAGTCGCTCCCTGTTGTCGTCTGCAGTCTTATATTCACTGATCGTTCACCCCCGTAGATCATCGCATTTCATCAACGTTTTCTCCCGCTCCCGCAGGCACCCTCATTGTATCAAATTTGCAAAATGGTGACAACGAAAAACCATAGGCCTTGCTGACCTATGGAATCTCTGGTTCCGATCATTCATTTCGTAGCTGCAATGCTTCCCCGAAAGCCGTCGCTCAAAACGGCATCCCCTCATCTTCTTCTTCAGCTTCAGCCGGTTCCACTGTCGCCGCCTGCCCGGCAGCCGCGTCCGTCTCGCCGCTTTCGTCCTCATCGTCCTTCGCAAAGGCTGGTTCTTCCGTCCGTGGGGCAGCTTCAACCTCCCCTTTCGCAAAGGCTGGTTCTTCCCGCTCCGCATCTCTTTCGTATGCGCTTTCACTGCTCTGGGCGAAGCTTGCCCTACGGGGGACGGACCTGGCACGGGCGCGCCGCTTCAGCAGTTCCACGATCATCCGCATCTCCTGCTCGTTCAGCGTGATCCCCCGGCTCATGCGGTCGTGATGAGGGCTCCATTCTCGGATATCGTATTTCGCCTGGCCCCCGTTCCAGGCCACGAGATTGAGTTCCTTCGTCCAGCCGGTGGATGCGGAGGCGATGATACCGATCTCTTCGACGATCTCGAACGTTACCTCCCGGTTTCTGTCGTCATAGTTTGCTGCCATGATATGGTTCTCCTTTCGTTTTGGTAATTATTACCATATCATGGCAGCTGCCGCATGTCAAGAAATATTTTCCATATTTGTTATTTTCAGTTTCCTGCGCTTCCGCCGAACTGGATCTTCAGATCTCCGCATTCCGCTGACACGGACATCCTGTTTGGACCGCCGTTGACCTTGATGGTCTGGGTCCCGTCGTCATATTCATCGTCATATCCGTCGTCATATTCCCCGTCCATTTCCTCTGCCTCTGGATTCCAGACGCCCTCCGGAGTGGTGAGCTGGATGTCCACGGCGCGCAGATCGAGACCGTACTCCGTCTTCGCAAAGGGCGTGGTGATGTCCACGTCGCCATCCGTCGCCGTTATGGCTGTGGTCTTCAGGAATTCTCCATCGAGTTCCGCGTCCGTGTAGTCCAGTTCCATCTGCAGGCCGGCGCTTTTGACCCCGTCCATTTCGACGTCACCGTAGTTGATGCCGATGTCCGCCTTTTTCCAGGCTGTGCCCAGGCAGGTGAGATCCGCCTCCTGGCTGCTGACCGTCAGCTCCTCAAGCGGCGCCTTGGGGCAGCACACCAGGATCGTCGGCGTCCAGCTCATCTCCGATGAATTGAAGTTGATCCCGTTCACCTCCTGCCGGTCGCACCCGATGCTCAGGGCCCCGTCCTTCACCACGATCTCCGGCTGCTGGACTCTGTCCCCGGCGATGACCAGCACCTGATTTTTCTGCACGAGATCCAGCTCTGTGGGTTCCAGCGGTCCGTCGCTCACCAGCTTCGAGGCGTTTTTGTATGCTCCCCGTCCCACCAGAACGTAGTCCGCGTCGCCGGTGAGGTATACGGAGTCAAAGTCCTCTACCGGGTAAGCTGTCACGCCCCGCTCTCCGGGACTTCCCTGGACCCAGTCGAAATCGTCCGCCACCTTCTCGAAGCCGTCCACTCCTCCTGAAGCCGCGCCGCCGATGGCGCAGATCAGTCCCAGGAGAAAGACCCCTCCGCAAACAATAAAGAATATGGCCAGCTTACTAAGCTTTTTCATATCCGGCACCTCCTCTCATCCTGTTGAGCCTGTTCCTTCTGCGTTTCTCGTTCAGCGTCCGGGCAAGATGTGCCAGTCCCCGGATCAGCGCTCTGGTCCCGATAAACGCGCCCGCTCCGGCGGCAACGCAGACCGAAAGCGCCAGAAGCCCGAACCCCAGGACCATCACGCCGCACGCCGTGCTGCTTCCCATGAACAGGAATCCGCATACCGTCGCCACAAGACCGCCCGCGGCTCCGCCGATGATTCCAGCGTAGATCCCTGCCATCAGCGATATGAGTCCGCAGATGGCCGCGATGGCCGCGCACCCGATAACGATTGCCAGCGGAACAGAGACCGGAGCGCTGCAGATCCCGATGATCACCCACCAGATGGCGGATAGCCTGCTGCCTGCCGTGGCATTCTCCGCTGAAATGCCCGGGTCTCCTTCCAGAAGCCTTGCCGCGTACTCCGACTTGATCTGTGCCGCGATGCTTTTGGGGCTTCCCAGTTCCTGTGCCAGCCGCTGTTCCTCCTGGAGAAGAAATGCCTTCGCCTCTTCTTCCGTCATGCCTTCGGTATTCAGCGACTCCAATACCTCATCGAAATATTCTTCATAGAATTCCGTGGCCGAAGCGATCTCCTCTGGCGGCAGCTTTCTCAGTTCCTGCCGCAGAGCCTGAATGAATTCCTGTCTGTTCATCACTTCTTCCCCCTTTCTGGTTCCTCCCCGAACAACAACTCTTCGATGGCGGACCGGTAAACGACCCATTGCTTTACGTAGCTCTCCAGCCTTTGCATGCCCTTGTCCGTGATCCGGTAATACCTCCGGTTCCTGCCCTGATGGGGCTGATCGTACGTGCTGCAGAAGCCTTCCTTCTGGAGCCTGCGGAGTACCGGATAGAGCGTGGACTCCGATATGTCGATGGCCGCCTTCATCTGCCGGGTGATCTCGTATCCGTAGGTGTCTCCCCGGCTCAGTATCGCCAGAGCGCAAGCATCCAGCAGACTCGATTCAATTCTGAAAGCCATACCTGCCTCCTCTCTTTTCTCTTTGTTGTATAATACTATACAGCGTATAATATTGTTTGTCAACACAGTATTATATCTTTTTCAAAAAAAGAAAAAGGGATGCACCGGACCGTCACAGTCCCGGGTGCATCCGCACTTCTATTTACTTCTAATCGCCGGTCTCCGGCGCATCACGTCCGGCACCGGCGCGCTTCCCTTACTTCAGCGCTTCCCTTACTTCAGCTCTTCCATGGCCGCCTTGATGATGGCCGGCAGCCGGCGGCATTTGTCTTCGGACAGGGAGGCCACGGAGACCCGGATCCCCATCTTCAGCGGAACGAGATAAACGTCCTTTTCTTCCAGCTTCTTGCTCAACGCATCGGGATCATCGCAGGGAACGCTGACGAAGAATCCCGCGTCAAAGGGTACGATCTCCAGACCTGCCTTTGCGGCTTCCTCGCTGAATGCCCTGCCCCGGGCGATGAGCATATCCCGGTACTTCTTCCGCTCCTCGTTGACCATCTGCAAAAGCTGGGGATCGTCGTAGATCCGCGACAGGATGACCTGAGCCAGCCGGGCGGTGTTGGACCAGGAGCCTCTGGAAGAGTACTCGCAGACACGCTTGAATTCATCGGCAACTGCCTGCGACCTGGCCACGCAGATCATGGCGCCGCAGCGTGCTCCGTAGAGCGTGAATGTCTTGGACAGGCTGTAGGCCACGATGGTGATCACGTTTTCCGGAAGAGCGGACAGCTTCGGCAGGAACTGACGGTATTCGTCCTCGTCCCCGGCGAAGTCGATGTAGGCCGCGTCCACCAGCAGCGCGATGGCCTTGCCGCCTTCCGCTGCCCGGGTCAGAACGGCGATGACCTGATCCCAGTCCTCCAGCGTCAGGGAATACCCGGTCGGATTGTGTGCCGGCGTGTTCAGGATAACCACCAGGCTGTCCTGATCCTGCAAAAGCTGGTCTGCCATTTCGCCAAAGGATGCCCCGTCGAACTTCCGGTCCTCATCGAAGAGCCGGAAGGTGGCGATGCTCCTGCCGATCTCTCCCGCAATGGTGTTGTACGGGGCCCAGTGCCAGTCGCTTGTGAGGACCCGGTCTCCGGGAGAGGAGTAGTTGGAGATCACGTTGCGAAGAGAACCGGTCCCGCCCGGCGTGGACACCGCTTCGATGAACCCCTCGGGAGCATGCTCCCCGAAGGCCGCCTTCTGTACAGCCTCCCGGAAAGGTTTCAATCCGCCGATGGGAGCATATTCTGCGTAGTCCCCGGGCTGCAGCTGATGGAACACCTCGTCCACGGACTCCAGCACCACAAGCTTGCCGTCGTCATCCAAAAGGGCGCCGATGGTGCCGTTCATCACGGAGTCAGCCCCCTTCTCGGCGATAGCCGCCTTCGCCCGGTTGCTGATGCCAAAGATCCTGTCTTCTTTAGGAATGTTTCTGCCGTTTTCCCTGGCCAGGATATATCCTTCTGTCACGTTCTTCTCCTCCCTTTATATAACTACACACACATAGTTGATCGTTTTTCCCGCGTTATGGAATTTTCGTTCGTACTCCGTGGTGAACTTCCGTGCCCGGTGGATCGCCTCCGGTTCTGCTTCCGTTCCGCCTTCGTCTGTTCCGTGCAGGTCCCGGCTGAGGGCCAGCGGCGTCCAGCCGCAGGCGGCGATCTCCTCCAGAGTGAACTCGAACAGAGCGTCGTTGTCCGTTTTGATCTCGATCCTGCCTCCGGGCTTCAGGGCCCGGGCGTAATCCTGCAGCCGTCCCCGGTAGGTGAGCCGGCGCTTTGCGTGCCGCTCCTTGGGCCAGGGGTCGCTGAAGTTCAGGTATACGCCGGTCAGGCTGCCGGGCAGAAACAGTTCCTCCATGCTGTTCACAAAAGCGCAGGCGAACCGGACGTTGTCCAACGCACCCTGCGCGGACTGCTCCGCCGATCCCTGCCGCATCCAGTCCGGATCATCCTCTTCGATGCGACCGCTGCGGATCCGCTCCGCTTTTTCGGCGGCGCGCAGCACCACGGACGCCTGTCCTTCGATGCCGATATAGCGGCTTTCGGGATGGGCCAGTGCTTGCTGAAGAAGGAAATCCCCTTTGCCGCAGCCGATCTCCAGAAACAGCGCCGGGCTGCTGCCGGAAGGAGCTTCGCCTTCCGTCGCCTGATCAAAAATCCGCGTCCAGACCTCCGGCGATGGCTCCTCCACCAGCCAGCGGCTGACCGCTTCCAGTTTTTCGTCCAGATTTTTTACCTTTCGCTGCCGCATGTCGATTCGCCTCCGTTGCCGCAGACATAGCCTACCACAGAAAACGCTCCAGCACAATGACCGCGATGAAACAGGCGAACAGCAGTGCCGCAGCCAGATCCCGCCGGCTGAATCGGATCTCATTCATCCTTGTTCTGCGGATCCCGCAGCCGTAGCAGCGGGCCTCCATGGCCATGGCCAGATCCTGAGCGATGCGGAAAGCGCTGATGAACAGCGGGACCAGAATCGGGACGAGAGCCTTTCCCCGGCGCAGGATGTTCCCGGATTCAAAATCCGCTCCTCTGGCCTGCTGGGCTTTCATGATCTTGTCCGTCTCCTCCAGAAGCGTGGGGATGAACCGCAGAGCGATGGTCATCATCATGGCCAGCTCATGAGCGGGAAGGCCCAGCTTTTTGAATGGGGAGAGCAGCGCCTCGATGCCATCGGTCAGGCTGATGGGCCGGGTGGTCAGCGTCAGAAGCGACGAGCCGATGATCAGCAGGATCAGCCGGATCCCCATGAACGCAGCCATCTGCAGGCCCTCCCGGGTGATGTGCAGCTTCCAGATCTGCACCAGCACCTCACCCTGGGTCATGAACATGTTGACGATCAGCGTGAAGGCGATGATCAGGAAGACCGGCTTCAGCCCCTTGAGGATGAACCGCCTGGGCACGCGGGAGGCGATGATCACCGCTTCCAGTCCCGCGTAGGCGATGGCAAAGCCGATCAGATCGTCCACCATGAACAGCAGCACGATATAGAGGAGCGTCACGATGATCTTGAGCCTGGGATCCAGGCGGTGGACCCAGGACTCGGTCTGATAATATTGTCCAAGTGTGATGTCTCTGATCATTTTATTTCCCCAGCGCCTCCGCGATCGCTTCGGCAGTCTCCTCCAGACTCATGCATGTCCCCTGCAAAGGCAGGCCGCCCTCCCGCAATACGCGGGCGATCTCCATGGAATCTGGCAGGGCCAGGCCGATCCGGTCCAGCTCCTCTCCTTTGGAAAACACCTCTTCGGGTGTCCCGTCCATGACGATCTGTCCCCGTTCCATGACCAGGACCTGATCCGCCATCCGGGCGATATCGTTCATATTGTGCGAGACCATGATGATGATATTTCCGGTATCCTCGTGGATCTGCTCCACCATGTCAAGGATCTCCTGATGGGCCTTCGGGTTCAGCCCCGCCGTGGGCTCATCCAGGATCAGCACCTCCGGCTTCATGGCGATGACCCCCGCAATGGCCACCCGCCGTCTCTGCCCGCCGGACAGGTTGAATGGAGAAACATTCTTCACCTGGTGATAGTCCAGTCCCACCAGCCGGATCGCCTCCCTCACCCTTTCGTCGATCTCCTCCTGGGAAAGCCCCAGATTGGCAGGGCCGAAGGCCACGTCCTTCGCCACGGTCTCTTCAAAAAGCTGGTACTCCGGATACTGGAACACCAGGCCGATGCGCCGCCGGGCCTCCCGGGAGGACGCGCCTGCCTTTGTGATATCCGTACCGTTTACGATGATCTGCCCGCTGGTGGGTTTCAGCAGCCCGTTGAGATGCTGCACCAGAGTGGACTTGCCCGATCCGGTGTGTCCGATCAGCCCGGTGAAGCTGCCGTCCGCCACCTGGAAACTGATATCATCCAGCGCGCGCTGCTCCTGGGGCTGTCCGGGATTGTATATATGAGTCAGATTGTTTACGCTTATCGACATAGGCACCTCACCAGATCTTCGTTGGTCTGCACGCTCTGCGGAACGTCGATGCCCCGCTGCCGCAGCAGGTGGGCCAGCCTTACCGGCGCCGGCACGTCCAGAGACAGTTCCTCAAGCTCCTCCCGCCGGCGGAAGATCTCCCCGGGGGTCCCGTTCATTTTTACCGTTCCTTCATCCAGCACGATCACCTGATCGGCCTGGACCGCTTCCTCCATGAAGTGGGTGATCAGAATGACGGTGATCCCCTTTTCGTGGAGCCTGCGGATGACCTTCATCACCTCGGTCCTGCCTTTGGGGTCCAGCATGGCCGTGGGTTCGTCGAAGACGATGCACTCCGGCTGCAGCGCCACAGCGCCGGCGATGGCGATCCGCTGCTTCTGCCCGCCGGACAGCTGATGGGGCGCTTTCCTGCGATACTCGCCCATCTCCACGTCCTGCAGCGCCTCGGCGACTCTGCGGCGGATCTCGTCGGGATCCACCCCCAGATTCTCCGGCCCGAAGGCGATGTCGTCCTCCACGATGGAAGAGACGATCTGGTTGTCCGGGTTCTGGAACACCATGGCGACCCGCTTTCTCACCTCCCAAAGGCTGGCGGGGTCAGCGGTGTCCATCCCCTCCACCAGGACCTGGCCGGAGGTCGGCAAAAGCAGGGCGTTCATATACTTCGCCAGGGTGGATTTGCCGGAGCCGTTCTGCCCGATGATGGCGGTGAAGCTTCCTTTGTTCACATGAAAAGAGACTCCACTCAGCGCGCGGCTTGTGGAGCCATCCTGTTGAATATAGTCAAATGTCAGATCTTTAATTTCCAGAAATGGTGTCATGGTCGTCCTCTTCACAGTCTTCTATGGCCGCAGCGGTTCGCAGTAGACCATCACATCGCGCAGGGATGTGTTGCCCAGCGTGTGGCTGAGGACCACTGCCAGCGTCGCGCCCAGCAGGGCCTGTCCCGCGTTCCAGGGAAGCCCCAGAAGGGCCACTACCCAGTTGCCGTACATGATGCCTTCGGCGAAGTAGTAGCCGGCGCACATGAAGCATCCCGCCAGGATCATTCCCAGGATCTCAACGGTCAGGAACCTGCGGCTGCTCACCGCTTTTTCGGCGCAGGCCGAACGGATGATGAGCCCGAAAATGATGGCCATCCCCGCCTTGATCACCAGGCTCCAGGGAGACCACATGGGGAAGCCGGACAAAAGATCGCCAAGCATGCTTCCCATCCCGGCGGCCACCGCTCCGTACTTCCAGCCCAGAATGATCACGCCCATGAAGACCATGGCGTCGCTGAGGTTCACATACCCCTGGGTGAAGGGAATGGGGATCCGGAACAGCGCGATAGAGACCATGATGATGCAGATCATCATAGCCGTGGTGGCGATATCATATACTCTGATGCTGTTGGTCGGCGCCTTCATGACTGTTCCTTTCCCGAAAAAAGTTTCGGCAAATTCCCTTGCGGTTCCGTAGTTTTTCTCTATAATAATGATAGAACAGAATTGTACTTATTTGAATAGACAATTATATTTATTTTTATAATAACAGTTAATTGGAGGCCCCTCATGAAAGCGATCCTGCCCGTTCTGGACGAGTCCGGCAAAATGCCCTATTACATGCAGCTGTACGCCTATCTGCGGGACGCCATCACCGCCGGTGATATCGAAGCCGGCGAGCGTCTTCCCTCTCTGCGCCGCCTGTCCAGGGACACGGGGCTTTCCGTCACCACCATAGAAAAGGCATACGATCAGCTTCTTGTCGAAGGTTATGTTTCCTGCCGGCCCCAGTCGGGATACTTCGCCGGCCGTGTATCCGGCGCCCCGGCGCGGGATACCCTATCGGAAACTGTACCTCTCGATAATGCAGGTTTTGAAGAAAAACTGTCATCGCCATCCGCCTCCGGCGACTCCGGAGCGGACCACTGGCTCTGCGATCCCGACTGTTTCGACTTCGTCAAATGGAAAAAATGCGTGAACCGGATCCTGAACGAGCACTCCCGGACTCTGTTCTTTGAAGGAAGCCCGCAGGGCGAAGCGGCCCTGCGTTTGCAGATCGCCCGCTATCTGTATCAGTCCCGGGGCGTATCCTGCAGTCCGGAGCAGATCGTCATCGCCGCCGGTACCCAACAGATCACCAACCATCTGGCCACTGTCCTCCGAAGCCTGAAGGTCGAGCACGTGGCCCTGGAGGATCCGGGGTACGCCCCGGTGCGCAACACCTTCCGCGACCGGGGATTTGCCATCACCTCTGTGGCAGTGGCGGACGATGGTCTGGTTCTGGAAAAGCTTCCGGTGAACATCCGGGCGGCGGTCTACGTCAGCCCCTCCAACCATTCCTTCACCGGCTCCGTCATGCCCATCGGCCGCCGCTATGAACTGCTGCGCTGGGCAATCGCCAACGACAGCTATATCATCGAAGACGACTACGACAGCGAGCTGCGGTACTTCGGCAGGCCCATCCCCGCGCTGAAAAGCCTCACCGATGAGGACCGGGTCATCTATCTGGGTTCCTTCTCCAGCACCCTCTTCTCTGCGGTGAAGATCAGCTACATGGTACTTCCGCCAGCCATCGCCCGGGACTTTTCCCGCCAGCTGACCGGGTATTCCCAGACCTGTTCGAAGCTGGAGCAGCTGACCCTGGCCATGTTCATGGAGACCGGATGGTACCAGACCCATCTGCGCAAGCTGCGCAAGCTCTACGCGCAGAAGCTGGCCCGGGTGGAGGAGCGCTTCCGGACCGACGCGGCGGATCTTCTGCAGGTCCACGGTACGGCCTCCGGCATCACCCTTCTACTGGAACCGGATACCCGGCGGATAAAGAAATCTCCTGCCCAATTAAAACAGGATGCCGAATCCCTCGGCATCCCGGTCACACTCTCACAGGACTATCTCCTCTTCTACTACAACCAGATCCCCCTGGGGATGATGGACAGCTGCCTGTCACAGCTGATCCGGCTCTGGCGCAGCTGAGGGGGCCGCGGCCTTCGTGCCGCGCCTTGTGGGCAGCTGGATCCGGCCGCCCTCAAGAATGATCAGGGCCAGCACGCCCAGCACCAGCAGGACGCATCCCGGGATCAGTCCCGGCGGACGGAAGCTGAGCCGTACGGTATGTTCGCCCGCCTCCAGCGCGGCGGCGATGAAATCTCCGCCCACCAGTTCGGTGATCTCCTGGTCCTGCCCGTCGATCTCCATGCTCCAGCCTTCCTCGTTCAGCACAGATGTGGTGAATATTCCCGCTTCAGAGGCATTGATCTTTCCCTCCAGATACCTGTCTCCGAAGGACGTGACCTCCATCATATTCCGGGACATCAGCCCGTAGGCTTTCTCCCAGCCGGCCTGATTCATGGTGCAGACATGCGCGCGGATGCTTCCCCCGCCGTCCGTCTCGTAGTTGATCTCAATGGTGAATTCTTCTCCCTTTTCGATCGAACCGATATTCACCACGGCACCGCAGTCCTCCCGCAGAGAAAGGACCGATCCGTCCTCGTAGACCACGTCGATGCTCGCCGCCTGCTCCGCCTCGATGTAAACATAGTGGGTAGCCGTCTCTCTGGCCGTGTAGACCATATCGATGGATCCGGCCTCACCTTCCTCCGATGCGCCGCTCAGAAGTCCATCCGCTTCCGTGCTCACCGTCGCGGCGTAGCCCTCCGTCTCCGGCTCCTCCAGCTCCAGGAATAACCTCTGGATGCTGTTGCCCGTCGCCGCCCGGATGTAATCGTTCAGCACATCGAAGGGATTGGTGCTGATCAGGTCCCAGGTGCGGATGCTTTCCGGAAGCATGTATCCGATGGAAAGCGGATACTGGTTTTCGTACATCGTGGCCTCGCCGGACTCGCCGATCTGCCGGAAGTATTCATCCTCCACGGTCTCATCCGTGGCAATGATGTACTTCATGTTCAGGATGGCGTTGGTCACCGGATCGGAGAACACGTAATTGTATCTGTTTTTTCCCGGCTCGCCTTCCAGGCCGATCTTTTCCATCAGCTCCGTGGCGTTGGCGTTCAGCGAGGAGGAGAACTGGGACATTCCGCGGTAATGGTACAGCGCCGGCGTGTTCATCAGGGACCAGCGGTACAGCTCCGTCCGGGCGAAGTCGTCCTTCGTCTGGTCCGTCAGCTCCGCGATCTCCTTGCTGTTCTCCAGATATGGCGCGCGCTCCACGTTGCCCACCTTGTCGAAGGACATGGTCACTGTACACAGCAGCTCCGCGCCCACCACGAGCACCAGAAGCAGGGAAATGGAATGCGCGGTGAGCCAGCCTTTGCGATAAGACATCAGGATGGCGGTGTAGATGGCAAGCAGCACGACGCCGATATAGAAGAAGGCGTCCGCATCATCCAGCGCCGGCGATCCCTCCAGCACCTTCGCCGCCAGCATATAGTAACCCAGTCCGCCGGCAAAGATCGCCCACAGGGTCTTCTGCCGGATCTGGGGCAGCCGGGTCAGTGCCTGGCACGCCATGCTCACCAGCAGGAAGGATACGGCGAAGGACCAGCGGAAAGGAAGCTCGTTGGGGAAGTGGCATCCGTGCCACAGGAAATTCAGCGTATTCACGTTCAGGCTGAAGAACAGCACCGCCAGAAGCATTCCGTGGACCACCTTTTCCCGCTGGGGGATGGTCCGGCTGACGAAGAAGCACACCAGCATCATGCACACCAGAAGGCCGCAGCAAAGGTTTGGCAGTCCCTCCCGGTAACTGAGATGGCTCAGGGGCAGAAGCTGGTTCACCACCTCCAGCGCAGGGCTGTAAAAGCTCCACTCCTCCGGCAGGCTCGCCGGCGTGTAGTAGGTGTTTTTCATGCTGATGTATGTGGGGACCAGCATGGGGGAGGCCAGCGCCGCGCCGATCAGCGAGTACACCGCCACCCGGCAAGTGGTCGTCACAAAAGCGCGTGCCCCGCCCTGCCGCGGCTTCTTGAACCAGAGCATCAGGTAGTAGAGCACGATGAAGATGCACATCATCATGGCGATGTAGTAATTGCAAAAGCAGGCCAGCCCCAGGCTTACCGCGTAGAGCACGCCCTTTTTCTCCTCGATGAGCTTTGACAGGCCCAGCATGATCAGCGGAAGCAGCGCAACCACGTCCAGCCACATGATGCACCAGAAATATCCGCACATGTATGCGCACAGGGCGTACAGGCTGCCGAAGGCCACCCGGCTCCAGGCGCCGGCTTTCTCGCTGCGCAGCCATACCCGGGCTTCCCCGCCGTACTGATACGTCAGGAACAGATACATGAAGCATCCCGCCAGCCCTTGCTTGATCAGAAGCAGGAAGGTGACGCCCTCCACGATGAGACCCGCCGGGAAGAAGAACAAAAGCAGGTTCAGGGGACTGGCGCCGTAATAGGCCAGCAGATTCCAGAAGTTGAAGCCGCCGGCTCCGTGCCAGCTGTAGAACAGGCTTCCCCCGTGCTGCAGCTTATACTGCAGCTCGCTGAGGAAGGGCACGTACTGATGATACATGTCGATGACCGTGATCTGGTTCTCCCCGAAGGGATATATCCCCGTCACCGCGAAGGCCAGGGTGGTGACCAGCACCGGCAGCAAAAAAGCCGCCAGGACGTAACGATGCCGGCGGACCGTCTGCTTGATTCTCTGTCCCGGCCCCTTCCCGGTTCCCGGACGCTGTCTTCGTTTTTTCGTTTTCTCAGGCACTCTTGCTTCCACGCTTATGTCTTCCTACTCTTCCAGATTGCTTTCTTTTTCTATGTAGATGGGCCGCTGCTT
>CACXCQ010000006.1 GCA_902766185.1 uncultured Eubacteriales bacterium | reverse complement strand
GTGTTCTCTCCGTTCAGGAACTCGTCGTCATAAACGAATACCATTGTACCGCCCTGATCGGCGGATGGCAAGTGATGTGTCAGCTCCATTTTGGCCTGGAATATTCCCTGTCTGCTGCCCAGATTCTGCATGTGGGCCACACCGATATTGGTGATGACGCCGATCTGGGGGCGGACGATCTCCGCCAGCCGGTCGATCTCTCCGAAATCGCTCATGCCCATTTCCAGCACAACCGCTTCGCAGTTCTCGTCCAGATTGAATATGGACAGGGGCAGCCCCACGTCATTGTTGTAGTTTTTCAGGTTCCTTCCGCAGCGGAACTGCTCCTTCAGGACATACCAGATCATGTCCCGGGTGGATGTCTTGCCCACGCTTCCGGTGACGGCGACGCGGATGGGGTCCAGCTTCTGCAGGTATGCCGCGGCCATCTCTCCCATGGCGAAGACCGTGTCCTCCACCAGGATCGCGTTAACGTCCATATCTTCTGTCAGAAAAGAACTGTCGGAGATCAGCAGGGATCTGCATCCCTGTTCGATCACCTGGGGGATGAAGCTGTGTCCGTCACGATTCGGTCCCTTGATGCAGACGAAAAGATCTCCTTCTCCGCATTCTCTGGAGTCGTGGCGAACGCCGGTGATCTCTGCTTCACTGCAGGTCCGGATCAGCTGTCCTCCCGCGGCTGCTGCCGCTTCTCTAATATGCATTGCTTTCATTTTATCGCTTCTCCTTCGATGTCCTGCCTTTGCGCCTATTCCTTGTAAAGGTACACCTTGGTGTTCTTCTTCACCTTCGTTCCCGGCGCAGGATACTGCTTGATCACGAGGAAATCGTCATCCTCGTCCGCCGAGCCGTCGGTGTCGTAGCGCAGATCCTTGCTGACCAGAACGCCCGCCGCGTCGCTGAAGCTCATTCCCACCACATCCGGCACCTTGACCTTCTTCTCGGTCTTTTCGTTCTTCTTTCCGGAGGTGGAAATGTTCAGATAAGGCAGTGCGCTGCTCAGCACGTTATGTACCGCCGGCGCCGCCGTTACGCTTCCGTATTTCACGCCCTTGGGGCTGTCCACGATGACGAGAACAGCGATCTGCGGGTCGTTCATGGGAGCCATGGCGATGCAGGAGGAATAGGTGTTGCTGCTGTATCCGGTACCGTCCTTCTTGGGTTTGTTTGCCGTACCTGTTTTTGCGCCCACCCGGTAGCCTTCCACGGCCGCAGCCGCCGCTCCGCCGCCGTCAGCGACGAATTCCATGATGCTGCACACCTGGCGGGCGGTCTTCTTGGATACGGTCCGGCGAACGAACTGGGGCTCGATCTCCTGCACGGTCTTGCCGTCGGCGTCGGTCAGTTCCTTCACCAGTCTCGGCTTCATCAGCTTGCCGTCATTTCCCAGGGAACAGACAGCGGTGATCAGCTGGATGGGCGTTACCGCGACGCCCTGGCCGAATCCGATGGTGGCCAGTCCGATCTCGCCGGCGCTTTCCTTGTCCTGCAGGATCGCGGTGGTCTCTCCGGGAAAGTCGATCCCGGTCTTCTGGGTGATGCCGAAAACATCGAGATATTCATAAAAGGTATTGATGCCGATCTTCAGCGCCAGCTTCATGAACACCGGGTTGCAGGAATTGCTGACCGCCTGCTTCAGGGTCTCCGTTCCGTGGGAGTCGGGATAGAACCAGCACTGGATGAACCGTCCGTTGACGCTGTAGCCGCCGTCACACTCGTACTTCTTCTTCATGTCGGTGACGTTTTCCTCCAGGGCTGTGGAGGTGGTAATCAGCTTGAACGTGGATCCCGGTTCATAGACGTCGCAGATCAAGGAGTTTCTCCACATGTCGGAGAGATACTCTGTCTGCTCCCCGTCGCTCATCTCCTTGAACTCCTCCAGGTCATCCTTGTTTGAAGGTTCCATGGGATTGTTCAGGTCGAAGGAGGGATACTGGGCCATGGCCATGACGTCTCCGCTCTCCACGCCCATGACGATGCCCAGAGCGCGCTTGGCGCCGGTCTTGTTCACCGCCTTCTCCAGGGACTCCTCCAGGTAGTGCTGGACCACGTGATCCAGAGTCGTCACCAGGTTGTAGCCGTCCTTTGCCTGGTAGTAGCGTTCTTCGTCGTAGCTGGTGGTCAGCTGTCTTCCGCCGGTGTCCGTATAGCTGATCCATCTGCCGGAAATGCCGCTGAGCAGTGAGTTGTACTGCAGCTCAAGGCCCGACAGACCCTGATTGTCCACGTTTACCGATCCGATGACGTGGGCCGCGCTCTCCCCGAGGGGGTAGCTGCGTTTGGTGTCCTCTACGATCTCGATCCCCTTGGCTTCGGAATCCCGGATCCGGTCCGCGGAGTCCTTGTCCAAGCCTCTGGCCACGCAGACCAGTTTCTCCCCGGAGTTCAGGATGCGGTTGATCTTTCCCTTGGGAACATCGGTGTTCGCCGCCAGCACATCGGCGGTGGTGGTCAGGTTCTTGCGGATCTCCTCACCCGTGTCCCCTGTCTTCACGTTGTCCGGGCGGACCCAGATGGAGTAGCAGGTGATGCTGACGGCAAGTTCCTCACCGTTGGCATCAAAAATCACGCCCCGCTCCGCCTTCAGCGTCTGGTCCTTCGTCTGCTGCTGTACAGCCCTTGCGGAATACTCTTCCCCCTTCACGATCTGGATCCAGCCGACGCGAAAGGCCAGCAGCAGGAGCACGGCAAAAATCAGTATGACTACGATGATCAGATTTTTCTTGCTTTTGCCCGATATCGACATGATTTCTCTTCTCCGGTTGTCTCTTTTTCTATCGCCCGTGAAAAAGCAATCCCGGACATAGCTCAGCGCGCAACGTCCGGGTGCTTTTGATTGATTGTTTATTGATAAGCTTTTGCTTTCAGCACATCAGCGAAGCCTGCGGCAGGTACGTCATCGCCGGTGATGTAGACGCATTTCTTCGTCCCGGCGGCCACCATGCCCAGCTCCTTCTTAGCCTTCTCCTCAACATATCCTACGCCGTTCTTCGTGGTCTCGTTGGACTGCAGGTTCTTGATGTCATCCCACAGCAGGCTGTTCTCCGCCTGGACCTGTCCGATCTCATAACGAACGGACGCAGCATATGCCGTCATCACGATCACAAGGATCATCGCCATCACGCATGCCAGCAGAAGCAACAATACGGCTCTGCGGTCTCTTCCTACGTTGATCTCGAAACCAGCGGCTTCCCTTGCGGCCTGCCGCCGTCTCTCCCGGTGCTCCTTGCTCTCCTGAGGCTTCATATCCAGACCATATTTCTGATATTGTTGCTGGTATTGATACCATTGCTCAGGTGCAATCATATGGTTTGCCTCTTTTCTATAACGCGCAGTTTCGCGCTGCGCGATCTCGGGTTCTCCTCCAGCTCATCGTCTCCCGCAACGATGGGCTTACCCGTCACTTTCTTCACGTCCGGCACCTTCCCGCAGATGCACACCGGCAGATCCTTCGGGCAGGTGCAGGGGTTCAGCCTTTTGTTGAACGCCTCCTTCACGATCCTGTCTTCCAGCGAGTGGAAGGTAATGATGCACAGCCTGCCTCCCGGCAGCAACACATCGCAGTACGCGTCCACCGCTTCTTTCAGCTGGTCCAGCTCTCCGTTGACCTCGATACGGATCGCCTGGAAGGTCTTCTTCGCCGGATGGTGCCCCTCCCGCCTGGCTCCGGCGGGGATGGCAGCCTTGATGACTTCCGTAAGCCTTCCGGTGGTGGCGATGGGGCTGTCCGTCCTCTCCCGGACGATGAACTCCGCGATCCGGGACGCCCATTTCTCTTCGCCGTAATTCCGTATGATGGCTGTCAGCTGTTTTTTATCGTATCCGTTCACCACATCGTAGGCGGTGAAGGCATCGTCTCTGTTCATCCGCATGTCCAGAGGAGCGTCCTGCATGTAGGAAAACCCTCTTTCCGCGTTGTCCAGCTGGAAGGACGAGACCCCGATATCCAGTATGGCTCCGTCCAGCCCGGGAATGTCCTGTTCCTTCAGGATCTCCCGGATCTCCGCGTAGGTCCTCTGCACCAGGATCTTCCTGCAGGGAAATGGCGCAAGCCTTTTTCCCGCCGCCTCCAGGGCGTCCGCATCCCGGTCGATGCCGAGGAGGAGTCCTTGCGGACCGATTCCCTCCGCGATTCCGGCAGCGTGTCCGCCGCCGCCCAGCGTTCCATCCGCATAGGTTCCGCCGGGTCTTATCCTCAGCCCTTCCATGCACTCCCGGAAGAGCACGGGCTTATGCTTAAAATCCATAGACTTCCAGTCCCTGGGCCACTTCGCTGGCATCCATGAGCTCGCCGGTATCCGGATCAAGCTGATCCTCCCAGAACTCCTTGCTCCAAACTTCGATGACCCGGTTGCTGCCCACGGTGATCAGTTCCTTCTGGATCCCTGCGTACTCCCTCAGCTCCTGGGGGATCGTCAGCCGTCCCTGCTTATCGATATCGCATTCCGCCGCCGAAGAGTTAAAGTGCCTCTTGACCCGACGGCTTGCAGGGTTGCTGGCAGGCAGTTCATCCAGCTTGTCCACGAATTTCTTCCATTCTTCAATGGTGTAGATGGTCAGGCATCTGTCCAGGGCTTTCGCCACGATGCACTTGCCCCGGAGTTCATCTCTGAATCTGGCAGGTACGATCAACCTGGACTTACCGTCTATGGAATTGTTGTACTTGCCGACAAACATAGATACTCCTCTCATCCTATTTCTCCACCATTCTATGCCACTGCACTCCATTTGTCAACACTTTTGCTCCTTTTCACTCCATTCTATGGGGTCATTTCACCCCTCCCCGGAACATCCGCTCTACCGAGCACCCCGTGACGTTTCCTGCGTCGATCACTTCGGGCCTGGTCCGGCCCACACAATGGTGTAAATTTCGTTCGGTTCGTGGTGTGGAGAGGCTGCGGGGAAGCAAAACCTGGCGGTGGGCAGGTGCGGCGCCGGCGCAGAGCGATCCACGAAGGGGATATCGAGATCACAGCTGTTCTGACGCGTTGGAATAACGACTCTTCCTCTGGACCTGATGAAAAACGAAGGAAATATCGAGATCGCAGCCGTTCTGACGCATTGGGATAACGACTTTTCTTCCAGATCTGATGAAAAACACCTTCTGTGCTCTGGTCAGGTCGAGATAACGGAACGCTGGATTGGAGAGAATCTCGACCGCGCTGGTCTGACCAGCCTTTTCAGGCGAAATAATCGTTATCTTCTTAGGGTCGAAACGCTTGAATCTCGATATTTCCTTCCTAAGTTATTGAGGTCGATCTGAACCGGAGTTGGGTGAGCCAATCCAATCGCCGGATAGTCACAAGGAATAGTCATGATTTCTTCTGTTCAGAAGCACTGAAATCATGACTTTTCCTTTTTTCTCGGATAGACCCTGGCGGGCGCCGGGATCTGTGCCGGGATCTGAACTTGACTTATTTTGTCCCACAATTGCCCCAAACTGTTGAAAATGCTTGATTGAAGGGGGTATGTCGTAGTATTATAAGTGTAGTTTGAACCGCCACCATCAGGCAAAGGAGTGTTACCATGAAAAGCTGGAAAAAGTTGATTCTCACCCTGACTGTTATATGCATCCTTCCGGCTCTGGCCGCCTGCTCCACGAAGGACAGCGACCAGGATTTCGGCGATGCTTATGATGCGGAATATATGATGACCGACTACCCGGATCAGTTGATACGGGATGGCGCGGACACGGTGATAGGAACCATTGAGATCACCGGGGAAGAAGGTGGCGACTATTCCGTGACCGTGGATCAGAAGAAGGTCGTGGCGAACGCGAACTATGAGGACGGATATTACATTGCCGACCGGAACATCACCGATTCCTATCCGATGGGAAGCGATCAGGGTATTCTGGCACAGAGGGACGGCGAGATCGTTGTGTGTACCGTCGAAGACTTCATCAAGGATTATTCCGATGACAAGGACGCGCTGTACACGGTTTATCTGATCGGCGATACGGTGGAGCTGATCCAGCCTTTGGATCCCCAGACGGCCATCCAGTCCCAGGAGTGATTCCGGAGGTTCTTGTATGCCGGTACCTGATCCCGTAGCCTTTACTGTTTTTCATATCGATATCATGTGGTACGCGGTCCTGATCTCTTTCGGGATCGTTCTGTCTACAGCGATCTGCTGCCGCCGGGCGCCCAGCCACGGACTGACCTCTGACCAGATCCTCAATTTCGTAATCATCTGCATTCCCGCAGGTATCGTGGGAGCACGGCTTTATTATGTCCTCTTCCACTGGTCCTGGTACGCCGGTGACTTTTTCCGGATCATCAATATCCGGGGCGGCGGCCTCGCCATTCACGGCGGCCTCATCGCGGGGCTTGGCACGGCTGTGCTTCTGTGCTGGCTCTGGAAAGTCCGGCCGCTGAACCTGCTGGACCTTGCCGCTCCCTCCATCGCGCTCGCCCAGTCCATCGGCAGATGGGGAAACTATTTCAACTCCGAGGCCCACGGCGGACCCACTTCCCTGCCCTGGGGCATCCCCGTTGACGGCGTGACCGTTCACCCCACATTTCTCTACGAGTCCATCTGGTGCTTCCTGCTGTTTCTGTTCCTGCTCTGGCTGGATCACCGTACCGCATCGAAAGAAACCGGGGCAACCAGACGTGCCAAGTCGGGCGCAAAGGCTGGTTCGGCCGCGAAGACCGCAAAGGCTGGTTCGGCGCAAACAAAAAGACCCGGCGCCTTCGAGGGCCGGATCATTCTGGTCTATGGAATGCTCTATTCTGTTGAACGCTTTTTCGTGGAGGCGCTTCGCACGGACAGCCTGATGATCGGCCCCTTCAAGCAGGCCCAGGTCATCAGCCTGGTGATCTTCACCGTCTGTCTGATCGGCTACCTGATCCTGCGCCGCCGCAACTACACGTTGAACAGGAAGTGACAGATGTCTCCATCCTGAACCACGTAGTCCTTTCCTTCGGAACGCAGCCATCCATGCTCTTTCGCCGCGGAGAGTTTGCCGCCGGCTTCCATGAGCTTGTCGTAGGCGATGGTCTCCGAACGGATGAATCCCTTTTCGAAATCCGTATGGATCTTTCCGGCAGCCTGAGGCGCCAGTGTCCCCCGCTTGATGGTCCACGCCCGGGTCTCGTCCTCTCCGGTCGTGATGAAGGAGATCAGATCCAGCAGCGCGTAGGACGATTTGATCAGCTTGTCCAGACCCGCTTCTTCGATGCCCATTTCCTCCAGGAACATCTCCCGTTCGTCATCCTCCAGCTCAGACAACTCCGCTTCGACCTTCGCGCAGATAACGACGACCTGGGACCCCTCTGCCTTTGCGTATTCCCGGACTGCCTGCACGTATTCGTTATCCTCGCCGGACGCGTCCTCCTCGGATACGTTGGCGGCGTAGATCACCGGCTTATAGGAGAGCAGGTCCAGGCTTTTCACGAACGCCGCCTCGTCCTCGTCCAGCTCCATGGCTCTGGCCGAGGTGCCTTCGGCGATGAAATCCGATACCCGCTGGAGGATATCCAGTTCCTTCTGCAGGGACTTGTCGCCCTTGAGGTTCTTCTTCGTCTTCTGGATCCGACGGTCCAGAACCTCCATGTCCGACAGGATCAGCTCCATGTTGATGGTCTCGATGTCGGAGAGCGGATCGATCTTCCCGTCCACGTGGACTACGTTGCCGTCCTCGAAGCAGCGGACCACATGAACGATGGCCTCCACTTCCCGGATGTGCCCCAGGAACTTGTTGCCCAAACCCTCGCCTTTGCTGGCGCCCTTCACCAATCCGGCAATGTCGCAGAATTCGATGGTCGTATAGATGGTCTTCTTCGAATGGTAGATCTCCGACAGCGTCGTGACCCGCTCATCCGGCACCGTCACCACGCCCACATTGGGTTCGATGGTGCAGAAGGGATAGTTGGCCGCCTCCGCTCCGGCTTTGGTGATTGCGTTGAACAATGTGCTTTTGCCCACGTTGGGCAGTCCCACGATTCCTAGTTTCATATTTAGCTACATCTCCTTTTTTTAATGGTCTGAAACCTGTATTACATGAATTATAGCACAGCCGAAAGCTCTGTAACACATCATGTTGCAGGCTTTGAAAATCTGCATCGCCATCATTCCTCCGGCGCGGACAGCCGCCTCCTGCGCTTGCTGCGGAGCAGCCGGGTAACGTACTCCTCCGTGATCTCCTTTACCGCTGCCTCAGACAGCCCCTTCAGATAGATCCGGCACAGCACATCCGGGTAGTACTCCGCGATGATCATGGTCTCCAGTTCTTCCTCCGACTGGATCTGGTGCTCCGGCGGGACCTTCCACTCGTCCGGGCGGCGGCGCATGATCAGGCAAAAGCGGCCCAGGCGCTCCGTCTTGTAGAGGACCTCGTAGGTGCCGCAGTATTCGGGGAGCATCTCCGCTTTGGTATATCTGCGCAAAACCTGTACGGGCCTGCGCGTTTTCCTGCGCGGGTCCCTGATCTCGTCCATCATGTAGAATGCGTCCGGCGTTCCGATGTCCGGATCCATGATCCGCATATAGGGGTTGACCGACGGATTCCTGCTTTTGCGTCTCAGTCTCTCCAGCATATCGCTTTACTTCTCCATATCGTCCCGCAGGGATTTGCCGCTGTTGGCTTCGTCCGCCGGGGCCGCGCTTAACCCGATGACGCCGGCAAGGATCAGCCCGCCGCAGATGTAATGGTACCAGTTCAGCGGCTCTCCGAGGATCAGAGCGCCGGCGATGATGGATACCAGCGTGGACGCGCTGCTGAACACCGTGCACTGAACGATCTGCATGTGCGCCAGCATGTAGGACATGAACTGGGCCGAAAGCAGGATGCAGAAGATCCCCAGGAAGGACACCCAAAGGACGAAACGGGGATGCGTCAGGGGCTCGAACAATCCCGCCAGATCCCCGGTGATCAGCGCCCGCGCAAAGGCAGTCCCGAAGAAGAAGATGAATCCTCCCACGGAGATGCAGGTGGTGATCTCAATGGGAGAGAACACTCCCCGGATGTATCTGGCGGACACGTTCTGGCAGCTCATGAAGATGGTGCCGATGGTCATGATCACCAGGCCCATCACGCTCATGTGGATATCCGTGGCGTTGAGGATGATCAGGACGATCAGGGCGGCTACCGTGATCACCACGAAGGTGTTCTGCAGCCAGGTCGCCCGCTCTCCCAGGACGACCCGCCCGATGATCTTGGCGAAGATGGGCACCATGGCAAACACGATGGCTCCCTCGATGGACGTGGCGAAATACATGGACAGGATCTGAAAGATCATGAACAGCATGTAGAAGGCCGCGTTCATATAGAGCTTCCCCTTCGGCCTGCCCGGCTCCTTCTGCTCGGGCCCCCGGATCAGTCTGGTGATGGCGACGAACAGAATGACGCCGATCAGGGCGGCGGCGTAGCGGTAGGCAAGCAAAACCAGCGTATCCGCATAGGGCACGCACTGCTTGATCCCAAAGAACGCGAACCCTACGGTCAGCGCGAAGGTCGCCCCGGAAAGATACAGGGACAGCTTGCTGGCTTCACGCTCTTTTTCTTCTCTGTTACTATCTTCTCTGCTCATCTGTTCTGCCTCTTCGGCCGGCGGCCATGCGGCCGTCCGGTCGCCTCTCTAGAGAAAAACGCCTCTCACGAATATCTCAAGTCCGATAAAGATCAGGATGCATCCTCCCAGGATGCCCGCTTTGCCGTTCACTCGTTCGCCCAGCTTTTGCCCGGCGGCAAGACCTGCCATGCAGATGATGAAGGTCACCGCCGCGATGATCAGGGCTGCTCCCAGTGCCTCCCGGGCACTGTAGTTCGCTATGGCAAATCCCGCCGAAAGCGCGTCGATGGAAGTGGCGATGCCCTGGGCCAGAAGCATGCCCGCCGTCAGGACGGAGCGCGCCGAACGGACGGGGCGCTGCACCGGTTTTATGCCGCCGGCGTCCTCAGGCAGCATACTGCGGTCTACCTCCGCCGTCTCCGCCACCTTCTGCAGATCCCGGGCTGCCCTGCTCTCCCGGATCCCTTCCCGCAGCATCTTGCCGCCGATCCACAAAAGCAGGATCAGCGCGATCCAGGGAATGAAGGCCTCGAAGGTCCGGAACTGCTGGACCAGCGCATGGACGCAGAACCAGCCGATCAGCGGCATCAGGCACTGAAAAAATGCGTAGACCCCGGCGATCAGGCACTCCCTGCTCCGGGTCATATCCGGTTCGTTCAGCCCGTTGGCGATGGACACGGAAAAAGCGTCCATGGCAAGGCCCACGCCCAGAAGTATGCTGCTTATCAGAAATCCGATCATAGATACTGCTCCACTCGATACATGGGAAATCCGATCACATTGTCCATATCTCCGTCGATGTGATCGATGTACTGGCCGAAGGTCTCCTGAATGGCGTATCCCCCGGCCTTGTCATAGGGCTCCGGCGTCCTCACGTAGGCCAGCAGCTCTTCATCGGTGTATGTCCCGAAGGTCACGTCCGTCACCTCGTAGAGGCAGCGCTTCAGGGATGCCGGTACTGCCGGTCCGCCCTGCGGCGCGTCGGCGTTCGCGGATTCCGCGTTGTCGATGACGCAGACTCCGGTGATCACCTGATGGGTCTTTTCCCTCAGCCGGGAGAGGGTCCGGAAAGCATCCTCTTCATCGACGGGCTTGCCGATGATCTGCCCTTCATACACCACCACTGTATCCGCAGCGATGATCAGGCCCTGGTGCTCCGCCGCTGTATGAAGTGCTTTCGCCAGCGCCAGATACATGACCGCCGCCTCCGGCGGCATGGCAAAGGGAAGGTGCTCGTCGATGTCCGCCGGGATCACCTGCGGCTCGATTCCCTTTCCCCGAAACATTTCGATGCGCCTGGGAGACGCGCTTGCCAGAATGATATCACTGCGCTTCATATCTTCTCCAATTCTTCTTACTCGGGACTCCTGCGGATCCTACAGGTTCCCCACCGCTTCCTTCAGGACCTGGCCGATGGGATCGTGGATCACCAGATCCGCCCGGCTGTCGTAGGACGTGCTGCTCTTATTGATCAGCACCAGATGCTTGCCCCGGAAGTAATTCACGAATCCGGCCGCCGGATAGACCACCAGCGAAGTGCCGCCGATGATCAGCGTGTCCGCGGCGCCGATGGCGTCTACCGCGCCCCGGATCTGAGCATCGTCCAGCGCCTCTTCGTAGAGGACCACATCGGGTTTGACGATCCCGCCGCACTTGCTGCACTTGGGGATGTGCCCTTCACAATGCTCCGGATCCATCACGTAATCCAGATCGTAGAATGCTCCGCAGTCCATGCAAAGGTTCCGGAGCACCGATCCGTGGAGTTCATACACGGTCTTGCTTCCCGCCTTCTGGTGCAGACCATCGATGTTCTGGGTCACCACCGCCGAGAGCTTGCCCATCTCCTCCAGCTTCGCCAGAGCCAGGTGGGCCGGATTCGGCTGAGCGTCCGGATAGACCATGTTGTTCTTGTAATAATCGAAGAAGGTCTCCGTATCCCGCAGGAAAAAGCTGTGGGAGATCATCTGCTCCGGTGACATCCCGTAAGCCTGCTGCGCGTTGTACAGCCCCTGCTCCGAGCGGAAGTCCGGAATGTTGCTCTCCGTGGACACCCCTGCCCCGCCGAAAAACACGATGTTGCTGCTCTCTCTCAGGATCTTCGTCAATTCTTCATACATCTCATCTACCTCCTTGCTTCGGTTTGATCCGATCCACCACCAGAATGATGATCACCGCGCCTGCAGCCGTAGCCAGGGTGGCGATAAAGGTCAGGGCCTTCGCGCCGCTGACATCCAGTATCCATCCCCCCAGCAGACTGGAAAAGATCGTCGTGACCGTGATCATGGTAGTGAACAGCGCCTGTCCGCGGACCGCTTCTCCCGGACTCATGTTCTCCCCGGTGAAATACACCATCCCGGGAAGGAACAGAGCGAAGGACACCAGCTGAAACGCCTGTCCGGCATAGAGCATGCCCACAGAATCCGCCAGCCAGCAGATGGCGATCTTCGCGACGAATCCAATGGACGCCACCTTAAGCAAAAGCTGGCAGGAAAACTTTCTTTTCAGCCGGCTGAAAAAGACCATGGTGGGGATCTCCAGGAATGCCATGACGCCCAGGATCCTGCCCATGTCCTCGCTGGTACCGCCCACGCTGTCCACGATCTGCATCATATAATTGTTCAGGATCGAGTTGCTGAAAAACAGCCCCACCACCCCGATATTCAGGATAAAGAACAGCCGGTTGCGACGGACGAAGTCCATCAGGCTGATCTGTTCTTCGGCCGGCGTCTGCTGCGGGGCCGAAGCCGGTTCCGCCGCCGTTTCGGGCGGCTGCGCTGCTTCCGTCCCGGTCGCTTCCTCTGCCGTCGCGGCCGGTTCCGCCGCGCGCGCCGTCTCTTTCCGGCGCGTCTCCGCTGCCGCCTTGGCCTGGTCGAATGTCCGCTTCGTCAGGATCAGGGAGATCAGAAGCATGACGCAGATGATCTCCGCCGTCACCGGCAGACTGATGATCCCTGCGCGCTCCACGATGCTTCCCAGCACCATGCAGAGCAGGGAATACGCCAGCGATCCTACGCTGCGGGCAACGCCGAAGTTCACCGGGATCCCGCTCTCCTCCAGCTTGAAGGTCAGCGCATTGAACATGGGCTGCAGCGCCGTGTGCCAGGCGATCAGCAGGACGAAGGTCACGCACAGGGCGATGCTTCCTCCGCCGAAGAAGAACATGCCCAGCGTAAAGATCATCATCATTACCGTCATGGCCCCCGAGATCCCGATGGCGCCCACCCGGGAAGACCTGTCCGTCACATTCGCCGTCAGCGGCTGCAGCACCACCGCCAGGATATTGGCCGCAGCCAGCGTAACGCCGATCTGCGCGTTGGAGTAGCCCTTGGCCAGCAGGAACACCGAAGCGAAGCTGCTCACCACCGCGTAGACCATCCAGTATGTCCCGAAAATGCTTCCGTACCAGAAATTCAGTCGTTTCTCCATGGGTCAGCCTCCGCTTTCAGCACTCGATGCCTTTTCTCGACAAAACGCCCTGACGGTAATAGTGGCGGATCTCTTTCATCTCCGTCACCAGGTCCGCGCAGCGGATCAGCTCCTCCGATGCGCCCCTTCCCGTGATCACCAGTTCCACGCCTTCGGGCTTCTGCCGGATCATCTCCAGCACTTCCTCCTCCGGCACAAGGCCCAGGCTCATGGCCACCGCCAGCTCATCCAGGATCACCAGATCGAAGCTGCCGCTTTGCATCGCCTCCTGCGCCTTCGCAAAACCTGCCTTTGCGGCGTTGCGATCCTCTTCATCCGCGTCCCGATCGATGATGCAGCCCTCCGGAGTCCCGAAAAGCTCCACCTCCACCTCCGGAAACCGCTCCCGCAGCATATCGATCTCGCCGTACTCCATCTCCTTGATGAACTGGCCGATATACACCCGAAGCCCAGCCCCGGCTGCCCGCATGGCCAGCCCGAGAGCCGCGGTGGTCTTTCCTTTTCCGTCTCCGGTGTAGACCTGCACATAGCCTGGCCCCACCGGACCGATATGATATTTTTCGTCCGTAATACTGCTCTTCGTCATGGTTCCTCTGGATCGTATTATACCGTTTCTTCGAATTCGCTGCCGCAGTGGGGGCATTTGATCCGGATCTTTCCGGCTCCCACCGGCACCTGCAGACTGCCTTTGCAGTTGGGGCAGATGAAGATGCGCTTGCCCGGTTCCGGTCTCTTCTTCTTCCGGAATGGACTGCCTGCACCGGGGCCTGCCGCTCCGCCGCCAGCCGGACGCGATCCCGCGCCGCCCTGACCGCCGTAACCTGCGCCGTATCCGCCGCTTCCATAGCCGCCGCTGCCGCCTCTGCTCCCGGTGACTTTAGCCTTCAGCTGAAGGTATTTCATGTTCTCCTGCTGGCGTTTCGCGATGTTGCGGGAAAACATCCGGCAGTAGACGATGATCAGCACCGCCACCACCAGAACGTCCAGAAAATGTCTCGGAACGAAAATGCCGATGACGATCAGGATCGCTCCGATGATCAGCAGGAACCGATTGAATTCATCCGATCCGTATCTGCCGATCATATATCTTGAAAACCAGTTTCTGAATCCGTTCATTTATTTACCTCTGCTTTCTGCTTCTGCTGATCCGCGAACACGTCCTGCGCCGCCTCCACCGATTTCATGGCGTCGCTGCAGTAATAGTCAGCGCCGATCTGTCTGGCGTAATCCTCCGTGAGGACGGCTCCGCCCACCATGACCCGGCAGTCCGGCGCAGCCGCCTTCACCGCCGCTATGGTTTCTTCCATGCTCTTCAGCGTGGTGGTCATCAGCGCCGAAAGCCCCACCAGCTGTATGTTCCGTTCCTTCACCGCCCGGACGATCTCCTCCGGCGGCACGTTCTTGCCCAGGTCGATCATGTGATAGCCGTAGTTGTCCATGATGACCTTCACGATGTTCTTGCCGATATCGTGGATGTCTCCCTGAACGGTGGCGATGACCACGTCCCCGAGATCCACGGAAGCGTTATCCGACTCCGCGAGGCGGGCTTTGATCACCTCGAATCCGGCCTGCGCCGCCTGTGCGGCCTGCAGCATCTGGGGCAGGAACAGGGTCCCTGCTTCGAACTGTTTGCCCACCCGGTCCAAAGCCGGGATCATATACGTATTCACGACCTCCATCTCACTGTGGTCGCGGAGCAGCTCATGCACCGCCGACACGCTCTCCGCCTCCAGTCCCTTCTCGATGGCGTAGAAAAGATCTTTGGTGCTCCCGCCGGCCACGCTCGGTGCTCCCGCCGGCTGGCCGGCCGTTTCAGGTGCTCCCATCCCGGCGCCTGCAGATGCTCCGCCGGACATGACCGCCGTCAGCTTCTTCCCCGTACCTGCAGGTACGATGCTCCGGGCGGCTTCCATCTCCGCGTACCTCGAAATGAAGCGTTCTGCTTTTTCGTCCGCGTTCTTCAGCACATTGAAGGCAAAGACTGTCGCCATCATGTCCTCGTCATTGGGATTGATGATGGGCAGATCCAGACCGTTTTCCATGGCCAGGGCCAGGAAGGTCCGGTTGAAGACCGGCCGCAGGGGAAGTCCGAAGCTGACGTTGGACACGCCCAGGGCCGTATGCAGACCCAGCTGCTCCCGCACCATGCGCACCGCCCGCAGGGTCTCGTTGACTTCCTTCTGCTGGGCGGAGGCCGTCAGGGTCAGGCAGTCGATGATCACATCCTGCCGGGGGATCCCGTATTCCATCGCCCGCTTTAGGATACGCTCCGCGATGGCGAACCGCTCCTCCGCCGTAGCCGGGATTCCGTTCTCATCCAGCGTCAGGCCGATGACTGCCGCGCCGTACTTCTTCACCAGCGGAAGGATGGCTTCCATCACCTTTTCTTCTCCGTTCACGGAGTTGACGATGGGCTTTCCGTTGTACACCCGAAGGGCCGCCTCGATGGCCGCCGGGTTCGAGGAATCGATCTGCAAAGGCAGGTCGGTGATGGACTGCAGCCGCTTGATGACCCGGGGCATCATGGCCACATCATCCAATCCCGGCACGCCCACGTTCACGTCCAGGATCTCCGCGCCAGCGTCCGCCTGGTCGATGGCCTGGGTCAGGATATAGTCGAAGTCGCCGTCGAGCAGCGCCTGTTTCATCCGTTTCTTTCCGGTGGGGTTCAGCCGCTCTCCGATGACCGCGATGTGATCCGCCCGGACCACCTTGCTCCGGCTGGACAGCTTCAGCTGCTCCCGCGACGAAACTCCGGCGGCGCTTTCGGCGCCGGCCTCTGCCGCCGTGTCGGCGCCGGGGGCTTTTTCTGCCTTTGCGGCATCCGTGATCTCGCAGAGCCTGCGGATGTACTCGGGGTCCGTTCCGCAGCACCCGCCCAGCATATTCACGCCGGCCGCGGCGAACGGCCGCATGACCTGCGCGAACTCCTCCGCCGTGATCGTGTATTCTCCTGTTGCCGGATCCGGCAGTCCCGCGTTGGGCTTGGCGAACACAGGGATATCGGTATATTCCTGAAGTTCCCGGATCATGGGGTAGATCTCGTCAGGCCCCAGGGAGCAGTTGATGCCCATGGCATCGACGCCCAGACCGTTCAGACACACCGCCATGGCCTCAAGACCTGTCCCTGTGAAGGTCCTTCCGCCCTCGTCGAAGGACATGGAGACCATCACCGGCAGATCGCAGTTTTCTTTCGCTGCCAGCACCGCGGCCTTCACCTCGTAGAGGTCCGTCATGGTCTCGATGACCACCAGGTCCGCGCCTGCCTTTGCGCCGGCCAGCACGAGGCGCCGGTACGTTTCGTAAGCCTCTTCGAAGGGCAGCTGTCCCATGGGCTCAAGCATCTCTCCAAGTGGCCCCATGTCCAGACCCACCAGGATCTCCCTGCCCTTTTCCCGGAATTCCTCCTTCACCTTACGAGCTGGTGCCAGAAGCCGGCGGACATCCTCGTCCACCTGATCTCCCCGCTGCCCGATCCTGCGATGGTTCATCGTGAACGTGGGCGCGTAGAGAATGTCAGATCCCGCCTCCGCGTATCTGCGATGGATATCCTCCACCACCTGGGGATTGGCCAGAAGGTAGTCGTTCTGATCCTCTCCGGGCCTCATTCCTGCCTGCTGCAGCTGGGTCCCCATGGCGCCGTCGAGAATGTATATTTTTTCACTGAAATCAATCGTCATTTTTTTCTCCTGTAATGGTATACTATCTATACATTATAGCACAGGAGGGACCTGAAAATGGAATATTTCGGAATAGTTCCCGGCCAAAGCAGCCGGTTATCAAAAATCACCAAGTGGGGCGTCGCCCTGGTCGCCGTCTACATGGGCGTGCGGGGCGTTCAGGCCGGTCTCTGGTACTACATTCCCTTCGCTCTGATCCTCATCATCTTTTCGTTTTACCGCAAAGAGCAGGCCATCTCTGCCAAGGGTCTGGACGACCGGCGGGTATTCATCGTATATAAGACGCACAGCATCTGGCCCTGGAAGGACGTGACCCGGATCCTGGCGGATTACGAGACCATGAAGCCCCTGGCCATGCTCCTGGTGGCAAGTGGCGATAAGAAGCGTCAGTACATGCTGAAGGAGGAGGACGCAAAGGCTGTCCTGAAGCTGGCGGAAAAGCAGAATCCCCAGATCATCATCGAGACGCAGGACGCTTCGGGCCGCCACAGGAACTACCAGTATAACGGAAGCACCAGAAATGAGCGAAAGGCTGCCGAAAGAGGAGAGATCCAGCAGCCCGAAAGCTTCGAATCGGTGAAGGAGGAGCTCAAAAAACAAAAAGAACGGGCCGAACAGCTGGCCAGTTACCGCCGTCCGGATCCCGCTTCCGCCAACGTGACGCGTCCTGCCGCAAAGCTGAAGGGCTTCCGCTGAGCCGGACCGCTCCCGGCATGCAACATGCGGTCGGCTGCCTTCCGGGCGGCAGCCCCCGGCCGCTCAGGCGTTCAGCAGGCTGAACTCCCCGGTGACCGCGTCGAACAGAACGTGAAAGGTCTCCTCCTGATCGTTTTTGCACTCCACAATGTAGAATGGTTTGTACACATACTCGTCGTCAAGATACTCGATATCCGGAGTCTTGACGACTTTTTTCTTAAGCATGATCTCCCCATAGACGGTGCGGGGGCCTTCCTTGATCAGCTTGCGCCGGTCCTGCTTATGAGGCATTACCGTCTGCTCATCCACTTCCATCATCGAGAAGCTGCCCCGGGATCTGGCAAAGGAGTAGCCGCCCCGGTACATGTCCGCCATGACCAGGATGTCCTCGTTCAGCTTGGCCAGCTTTTGGCCGTAGTCGATCCGGTAAGTGATGAGAAGGTACGGGTAGAACAGCAGGTCCATGTTCTCGATGGTGATGCCCTTGCCCCGCTTCATCAGACGCACGTAGGCGTCCTTCATCTTATAGCCGTTTTTCAGTATCTTGATTTCCATTCTCAGCTCTTCATTCCTGAAAAAACAGCGGGGCACAGCTGCTGATGCCGCTGCGCCCTGCCTTTGTGTAAACGATCGTTATACCGCCGCGAATCCTCTGTTCTCCATGTAGGCGCTTTCCTGCAGGAAGGTCAGGACTCCGTTGGTCTCCGGTGCGATATCCTTGTAATTCGCTGTGGCGAATCCGGCCGGGATCTTGGTCTTGCAGGCTGCTCTGTCCATGAGATCCTGCATCTCCTTCGTCGGCGGCTTGCCGATGAAGGAACCGATCAGGTATGCCGCGATGGATACGATGATCCCGATGAAGAAGGTGTGCATTCCGGTGACTGACGCCAGACCTGCAGCCTCCCAGACGATGGATGTGATGCATCCGCAGATCATGGAGAGCACGCATCCCAGGGTGTTGCCCCGCTTGAACCATACCGCGCCAACATAGGACGGCAGGAAGGAGCTTCCCAGAGTACTGAAGGAGAATACCACCAGGCTGAATACCCCTGGCGGACGCAGCAGCGCGATGATGACGCTGATCACGCCGGCCGCCAGGATGCAGTACCTGGAGACCTTCATCAGCTGTTTGTCATCCGCGTCCTTGTTGATGTATCTCTGGTAGATGTCACGGCCAAGCATGGTGCCCATCAGCATCAGCTGCGCGTCAGCGGTACTCATGATCGCCGACATGATGGCGACCAGTACGATGGCGGCCAGCACGCCCGGCAGCAGCTCATAAGCCATGGTCAGCACGACCATTTCCGGATCGCCGATATTCGGCAGCATGATGATGCCCATCAGGCCGATGATGTACGGAACGAAGATGAACAGCTGGTTCCATACGGTGGCGATGACTACGGTCTGCTTCGCCAGCTTCGGGCTCTCCATGGCCATGTGCCGGATTACGACGTGAGGCAGGCCCATATAGCCGATCAGATATACGCCGACGGCGCCTGCCACAACGCCCCATTGGCCTTCATACATGTTGTCCTTTCCCCACATTCCGGTGAGGGTGGGATCCAACTGGGTCAGCGCGGTGTTCAGTCCGGTGAGTCCTCCCACCTGACCCCAGGCCAGCACGAAGATGGTGACCATGGAGGCGACCATGATGATGCCCTGGATGAAGTCCGTCCACGCGACAGCCAGATATCCTCCGGCAAAGGTGTAGAACACGATTACGCCGGCGCCGATGATGATGGCCGCAGCGAGGGGCACATGCAGCAGAGCCTGCATGGTCTTGCCTGCGGACAGGAACTGCGCCAGTACGTATCCATAGACGAATACGATGGCGATCAGGCCTGCGATGATACGGGTCGCGGGACCCGGATATCTCTTTTCAATATACTCGATGGGAGACAGACATCCCAGATAGTAGGACAGCCGTCTCATTCTCTTTCCCAGAATACCAACGTTGAAGATGGCGCCGCCGCCGTCTCCCACGGCATACCAGAGAGTGAAGTAGCCTTCCTTGTAAGCCTGCGCCGGTCCGCCCATGAACATGTATCCGCTCATGGAGGTGGTCTGCAGGGTCAGCGCGGTCAGCACTGAGCCGATGCTTCTGCCGCCCAGGAGGTATTCTTCAGAGTTCTTCGTGTGTTTCGACCAGTATACGCCGATACCGATCATACCAACGAGGTAGATACCGAGTACTATATATTCGGTCATTCGGTCTCACCTCCCTTGGATTTCTGCCACTCTTCGTAGGCCTTCTCCCATTGCTCTTCCTTCTTGTCGTGCGCACCCATCACGAAATACATGATGATCGCTATGCATACGTACGTCACGGGCCAGGACAGAAATGCGAAGAAGACATGCGGTTCCAGACCAAAAATCATAAAATCATCTCCTTCTCTAATGCCTGAACGAATAACTGACACGTTCATTATATCAGAAAATTTGATGATTATGCTCGAATCATTGAATATTTATTCAGTTATGCAAACAATTCTATGCGGAAAAGCATAGCACGTTCCGGTGCGGCGGCTCCGGAGGGATGCTGATTGCGGTGCCGGAGGGGTGCCTACTGCGGGTCCGGGAGCAGATCCTTGATGCCCTCGTGCACACGAATGGCTACGTTGGGGTCGTTCATGGTATAAAGATGCACGCCGTCCACGCCGTGTTCGATCAGATCCCTGCACTGCTTGACGGCGTAGTCGATCCCCGCCTGATACAATCCCTCCGGATCGTACTCGTACTGGCTGATCATTGCCGTGAATTCATGAGGCAGGCTCGCCCCGCTAAGCTGCACTGTCTTCTCGATCTGCGAAGCCTTGACGATGGGCATGATCCCGGCGGAGATCGGTACCATGATGCCGGCCGACCTTGCCAGATCCAGAAATTCATAGAACGCGTTGTTGTCAAAGAACAGCTGGGTGATCAGGACCCGCACTCCCGCTCCGATCTTATACTTCAGATTCTGGATGTCGCTCTCCAGGCTTTCGCTCTGGTAATGTCCCTCCGGATAACACGCTCCCAGGATCTCCAGTTCTTCCCCGGATTTGCGCTGGATCTCAATGGCCAGCTCATTGGCGTGCCGGAATTCCCTCTTGATGTCCTCTCCGGGAACGATGTCCCCCCGCAGCGCCATGACGTTCTCGATGTCCGCGTCCTGGAACCGGCTGATCATCTCCTGCACGTCCTCCCTTGTGGAATTGACGCAGGTCAGGTGCGCCACGGATTCGATCCCGTAGGTGTTTTTGATGTTGGAGGCGATCTCACAGGTGGCGTTGTCCGCCATGTTCCCTCCCGCGCCGTAGGTCACGCTGATGAAGTCCGGCTTGCACTTGGCCAACTGCTCCACCGCCTTGTACAGTGACGCCATGTTCGTCCTCCGCTTCGGCGGAAAGATCTCCAGTGAGAACACTGGCTTCTTCGTCTTGTATATTTCAGGTATCTTCATTTGTTGTTTCCTCTCTTTCCCGTATTCCTTTTTTATTCTCTGCAGCCCGGCTCCTCCAGTTCGGTCAGAGCCCCTTCGATCTCCTCCCGGGATATCCCGAACCGGTTCAGCCGCTGCAGGAAGGTTTTCGCCGTGGCCTTGCCGATGCCCAGCCTTTGCCCGAGCTCCCGCCTGCGTTTTGCAGCTCCGGCCACACCGTCCAGCCCCCAGTTGAACAGATCCGCCGTGGTAAAGGCCTCGCCGCCCGCAGTCCCGCAGGCCTCCGTCGGAACGTGCCCCGCAGTCCCGCAGGCCTTTGCCGGAACGGTTCCACCCGCCGGGCCGTGAGCCTTCGCCAGAGCCTGCCGAATAGCTTCCGGTGACGCGTTTTCGATGCCGATGTCCCCATCCTTCTCCGCCTGGCTTTGGTCGAGGAAGGCCTCCTGCGCATCGGGGAAGCGCTCCAGGATCCGGCGCCGGATCTGCTCGCCTGCGGTGTCCGGATCGGTGAAGACGATGATGCCTTTCGTCCGGTAAGCCGTTTCGATCATATCCCAGGTCTCCTCCCGGATCCCGAATCCGTGGGTCTCGATGGTCACGGCATCCACCGCCTGCCGGATCGCCGCCGTGTCGTCCCGGCCTTCCACAACGATGATCTCCGCGATGCCCGGTTTTTCCGCCATCGGTCTTCCCTCCCCCAAAGCATTTCCCTGCGCCGCGACTGCCCGTAGGATGCCGCGCCGATCTATGGTATAATTCCTACTGTAGTAGTTCAACTGTTTTTTCGATACGGTCTATTGTACCACAGGAGCACAGCTATGAAACCATTTAACAAATATTTTGATCACACGCTGCTGAAGCCAGAGGCCACCGAAATGCAGGTAGTGCATCTGCTGGCGGAGGCGGCCGAGTACGACTTTGCTTCCATCTGTGTGGCGGGCAGCTTCGTCAGTGCCGCGGAGGAATTTCTGCGGGACATGGACGTGAAGATCGCCTGCGTCGTGGGTTTCCCTCTGGGCAATCAGTCCACCGACGCAAAGGCTGGCGAGACCCGGATCGCCATCGCCGACGGAGCCGACGAGATCGACATGGTCCTGAATATCGGTTCCGTGAAGGACGGCCGCTGGGATCACGTCCGCTACGAGATCCACACGCTGGCGAAGATCTGCCACGAAGCGAAGGCAAAGGACGGAGGGCCAGTGCTTCTGAAGGTCATTTTAGAGACCTGCCTCCTCACCGATGACGAGATCATTCTGGCCTGCAAGGCCGCCCGCCGGGCAGGCGCGGACTTCGTCAAGACTTCCACCGGCTTCAGCACCGGCGGTGCCACCGTGCATCATGTCCGGCTCATGAGAGAAACCATGGGAGACGATGTGCAGATCAAGGCATCCGGAGGCATCCGCACCCTGGAGGACGCCCGCGCAATGATCGATGCCGGAGCGGACCGTCTGGGCTGCAGCGCATCCGTCCAGATCATGGAGGAATACCGGAACGCGGAGGCGTGAGTCACCAACGCGAAGGCATGAGTAAAAAAACGAAAGCGTGAGCCAACCGGCTCACGCATTTTTTCTCGAGGGATCGCCGCACGCCTGTCGCGGCACGCCCTTACAGCGCTCCTCTCCTTCGCTATCTTACAGCACTTCCTTGATCGCCGCCAGGAATTCCGGGAAATCCTCATACGCCGGCAGCTCCGGATGCTCGGCCTTGATGGCGTCGGTGCTCTTGAAGAGGAAACCGTGCTTGCTGGCAAGGATCATGGCCAGGTCGTTGTGGCTGTCGCCGGCCGCAATGGTATCGTAGCCGATGGTCTGCAGCGCTCTGACTGTGGTCAGCTTAGAGGGCTGCACCCGCATCTTATGGGTGATGATCATTCCGTCGTCGCCGATCTCCAGGGAATTGCACATCAGCATGGGCCAATGAAGCTTCCTGATCAGCGGCTTGGCGAACTGCTCAAAAGTATCGCTGATGACCACCACCTGAGTGAGGGTCCGCAGTTCATCCAGAAATTCCACCGCGCCCGGAAGCGGGTCGATCTGTTCGATGACATCCTGGATATCTTTGATCCCGAGTCCACGTTCTCTGAGGATGTCCAGTCTGAACTTCATCAGTTTGTTGTAATCCGGCTCGTCCCTGGTGGTCCGCTTCAGCTCGGGGATCCCCGCCTTCTCCGCAAAATTGATCCAGATCTCCGGAACAAGTACGCCTTCCATGTCCAAACATACCATATTCATTGTAATACTCCGCCTTTCTTGATGTCGTTTATCGTCATCTTCTATATAGAAGCAACTTTACTTTGATTATCCCGTGTTGTCAACCTGTATCAGCAAATCCGCGGCAGACCTTCGCCGTAGAGGACGTCGAATCTGCGGGCTGCCCCCAGCCGGGTGCGCAGGAACGCTCCGCTCCCTTCCGTAAGGTGACCGATCATGGCAGCATCCTTTCCGTGCTCCGTGCTGCGCATGACCTGCAAAGCCTGGTCAGCCTCGTCCCCGGGCACGATGGCGATCATCTTGCCTTCGTTGCCCATGTACAGGGGATCCAGTCCCAGGATGTCCGCGAATCCCCGCACATCATCGTGGACCGGAATCGCTTCCTCCTCCAGCTCAACGCGCAGGCCGGATGACTCCGCGATCTCATTGATGACAGTCCCCAGACCGCCCCGGGTCACATCCCGCATGACGTGCACGTGGATCCCGGCGTCGAACAGGGCGTCCACCACATCGTTCAGAGCGGCGCAGTCGCTGGTGATGCTGTTATCGATCTCCATCCGGTGGCTCAGGATACAGGCGTGATGATCCCCCAGATTGCCGGAGACGATGACCGCGTCGCCGGGCTTTCCGTGGGAGCTGCTCACGTCTCTGCCTTCCGGGATCATCCCGATCCCGGTGGTGTTGATGTAGAGTCCGCCATTGCCTTCCACGACCTTTGTGTCGCCGGCGACGATGCACACTCCCGCTTCCCT
>CACXCQ010000005.1 GCA_902766185.1 uncultured Eubacteriales bacterium | reverse complement strand
TCCGTTGTTGTACACAGCAGCCGCGCAGGTCACGATCGCTTTCTCCGCGATCTCTTCCTCCACTCTGGCTTCGATGATGATGGTGTCGCCGGGTTCGATCTTGCGCATGAAGCGCACGCCATCGATCCCCACGAAATAAGGTGTCGTCCCGGCGTAGCGCTCCGCGCTGAGCAGCAGCACATCCGCCGTCTGGGCCATGGACTCCACCGCCAGGACCCCCGGCATCACCGGCTCCCCGGGAAAATGCCCCTTGAAATAGTTGTTTGCCGGATCGAGGTAGAGCCTCGCCCGAATGCTCTCCCCCGGCACCATCTCCAGGACCTCGTCGATCATCAGGATCGGCTCCCGGTGAGGGATCACTTCCTTGATCTGTTCCTTCGTCATCAATACATCTTCCATATTATCCGCCTCTTTTCTTTCAACAGTTCTCCGCTTCCGTCATTATACTCGATACTTCCGGCTCCGTCCAACCGGATTATGTGATATACTGTAGCCATGCATGAACTACCGATTACAGAACAGATCGTCCGGGTCGCTTCTCAGCACTGTCAGGATAACAACGCATCGAAGGTAAAGAAGATCAATCTGGTCATCGGGGACAATTCCGGCATCGTCGGAAGCTCCGTCCAGATGTATTTTGATGTCATCACCGAGGGGACCTGCTGCGAAGGCGCCGAACTGGGGATCACGCGGATAAAACCGAAGCTCCGGTGCAAAAGCTGCGGATGCCTGTTTGAACGGGCCCTGCTCTCCTTTTCCTGTCCCGAGTGCGGCGGAGAAGGCGAACCCACGGACATAGGCAGGGAATTCTACATCGACACCATCGAGGTCGAAGTCGACGAAAACGATTGATTACAGTAATGAATATGCTGAGCGGAGTAATAAAATGGACCATGTAGTAACCGAAAAGATCAAGCTTTGGGGCATCGTGCAGGGGGTCGGATTCCGGCCCTTCGTGGCGAAGATCGCCGACCGCATGCACATGCAGGGAATCGTACTGAACACCGGAGGACTCGTGGAGATCACGGTCACGGACATCCCCTCACGGATAGACGCCTTTCTCCGTACTCTTCAGGACGAAAAACCGGAGCCTGCGGAGATCGTTCACATCAAGCGTGTGCGGATGGATCCCGTCCGCTTCCCCGACTTTCGCATCGTGGGCAGCGCGGAGGGCGGCGACGACGCAGCCATGATCCCGCCGGATATGGCCATCTGCCCCCACTGCCTGAAGGAGCTCTACGCCCAGGACGATCCCCGCTGCCAGCATCCTTTCATCAGCTGCATGCTCTGCGGGCCCCGCTACACCATCATCGACCGGATCCCCTACGACCGGGAGAACACCACCATGTCGGAATTCCCCATGTGCGGATTCTGCCAGGTCCAGTACGGGGACAAGGATGACCGCCGCTATCACGCGCAGACCATATCCTGCCACGCCTGCGGCCCCTATCTGAAGTGGGAAGCCCAAAGGCAGGACAGTGCCGCGGAGGAGACCGACCAGGAGGAATCTGACCAGGCGGATGGCACCGGTGGCACGGATACCCTGGATGCCGAAACCAGCGCCGCGCTGCAGCGGATCCGCAAGCGGTCCGCGCGCCTGCGTGTCGCGCCGGGCCAGGACAGCCCGGCAGATCGCCATAAATCCGCCGATGACCGGCGGATCCTGGCTCACGCGGCCGGGATCCTGGCCCGGGGCGGAGTCATCGCCTTCAAATGCGTGGGCGGATACAACCTGGTGGCCGATCCCTTTAACGACGATGCTGTCAGGAAGCTGCGGGAGATCAAGGGAAGGGAAACCAAGCCCTTTGCCGTGATGTTCCGGGATCTGAACGAGGTGAAATACTACTGTCACATGAACGAAACGGAGGCCCGCCTTCTGGAGTCCTCCGCCCGTCCGATCCTCCTTCTGGAGCACCGCTTGAACGACGACGGCTTCATGAACCCGGCCAACCGCCGCTTCCCCTACGAGGACGTGGACTATGACGATGCGCTGGAGCCCTCCTATGAGGACCTGCGTCAGAGCCGCTTCATCGGCTCCTTCCTGCCCAGCCTGGCAGCCCAGTACCTGCTTCTGGACCGGATCAGTCCCCTGATCTTCACCAGCGCCAATCTCTCGGACATGCCCATGATCAAGGATGACGAGGATATGATGGAATGGCTCTCCCGTGAGCCTCTGATCGATGGCGTCGTTTACAACCAGCGGAAGATCCGGGTGCGGGTCGACGATTCCGTTGCCCGGGTCATCGACGGCCAGCCGCAGATGATCCGCCGCAGCAAGGGATACGCTCCCCTGCCTTTGCATGTGGACGCTGAGAACGACGCGCAAGGGTCCGCCGGCGATGGGAAGCCTTCCGGAAGTCCCTTCCGGTTTTTCCTTGCCGCAGGCAGCCAGCTGAAGAATTCCTTCGCCCTGACCAACGGCCCCTTCCTCTATATGAGTCAGTATTTCGGGGATCTGGATTCCGTGGAGAACCAGGAGATCTACGGGGAAAACGTGGACCGCATGGCGGAGCTGTTCCGCATCCGGCCCCAGGCCGTAGTCTGCGATATGCATCCTCTCTATGAGAGCACCCGGTTTGCCAAGGAATACGCCCGCAAGCACCGGCTTCCCCTTCTGCAGGTCCAGCACCATCACGCCCACGTGGCCTCCGTCATGGCGGAGAATGACCTTCACGGCAAGGTCATCGGCGTCAGCTTCGACGGCACCGGCTATGGAACGGACGGATGCATCTGGGGCGGAGAGATCCTGCTCTGCGAAGACAGCGGCTGCCAGCGGATCTCCCACCTGGCCTACGTGGACATGATCGGCGGCGATTCCTCCATGAAGGACGCCCACCGTTCGGCCCTGAGCTATATGGCCGCCGCCGCAGAGCGTCAGACCGATACCGTGGATGAGAACGACTGCCGGCAGTTCAGCATCGACATTTCGGACATTCTGGACTTCGGAGCCGAGCGCCTCATGAGCTGCCCCGACGCCCGGATGATCTTCCGGGCCATTGAATCTGGCATCAATACCGTCCGCAGTTCCAGCATGGGAAGGCTGTTCGATGCGGTTGCCGCGTTTTTGGACATCAAGGATTACAACGATTACGAAGGCCAGTGCGCCATCATGCTGGAGGACGCCGCTGCCTTTGCGCAAAAGCACCCGGGAGAAGATGCCGCATCCGATCTGGCCCTTGCCTTCCACCAGCGGGTGATCGACGCCATCGTCGGCGAGTGCGTTTTCCTCCGCAGACAGACCGGAACGGACCAGGTGGCCCTCACCGGCGGCACCTTCCAGAACCGCATCCTCATGGAGGGCGTTCTGGAAAAGCTGCGGGGACTGGGCTTCAAGCCCTACTACAATATCTCCGTCAGCCCCAACGACGGAGGCATCGCCCTGGGGCAGGCCTACATCGCCATGCACACCAGAGGCCCGCGGTAACGGAACACAAAAAAAATAACGGGACTGCTGCCAGTTTCCTGCAGCAGTCCCGTTTCGTTTATTGCTTAGCCCCTTTTCGCGATCGATCAGTCATCATACGCGGTGAACTCGCCCGTGACGGTCTGGCTTTCGCCACCGCTTCTGTTGGATACTCCGGTGATCTCGTAGGAGTATACGCCGCCCTGCTGGACGTTCTGCGTTTTCACTTCGATGCCGTCGTCATCCTTTTCGATGATCCAGAGGACGTAGTTGTTGCCTGCCTGATCCGTGATGGTAACGGTAGGCTGATTCCACTTCACTCTTTCGTAGAACTCGATCTCGATCTCCTGATCGTCCCAGTCGAAATCCACATCCTTCACGGTGACCGTGTACTGTCCTGCATTGTCTGCCGGAGCGGGCTGCTGGTCAGCCGGTGCGGGATCCGGAGTTACCGGTGCGGGATCCGGGTTCACCGGAGCGGGATCCGGATTTACGGGAGCGGGATCTGGTTTCACCGGAGCCGGTCTGTTGTTTGCCGCGGGGATGCGGACCGTGCCATTGACCTTGGTGAACTTCTTCGCGCCCCTCTTCTTTACACCGCTGATGGTGAACTTGTACTTTTCGCCGGGGGTGTACTTGTTGATGCGGAAGGTGATGTCATCGCTGTCCTTTTTCAGGACCTTCGCGGAGTACTTCTTGCCCGCGCTGTCCTTCACCGTCACCTTCGGGGTCTTCCACTTTACCTTCCCGTAAAAATCGACTTCGACCTTTCCTTTTCCTTCGTACTGCACCTCTTCGATCTTCAGCTTGGAAGCCGCGGATACCGGGACTGCGGTTCCGATCACCATCATCAGGGCGAGCACTGCTACGATATATCTTTTCATGGGTTTTCTCCTTTCTCTCTCGATCCTGTTCTCTTCTTGTTGGTATAATCATAGATTCCGAACATGAGATACCTATGAGACCTTGATTAAAAGTTAATGAGAGCAAAAGAAAAAACAAGGGCGTTTCCACCCTTGTTTGTCTGTCCTGCTTTTGCGCGGTACCTGTCCTGCCTTTGCGATGGCTCAGACGAGCGCCTCGTCCATGGCAGCCAGCTTCTTGTACGTCTCCAGCTTTTTCCTCGCGTCCTCCTCGGTCATCTCGAAGAGCTTCTCGGAGATGGTCGGGAATTCCTTGGCCAGCGAGCTGTACCGGATCTGTCCCATGATGAAATCGCGGAAGCTGGTCGTCGGTTCGCCCGAATCCAGAATGAACGGGTTCTTGCCCTGCTTCTTCAGGTCCGGATTGTAGCGGTAAAGCTGCCAGTAGCCGGAGTCCACCGCGTCCTTGATGTTGGCCTGGGACTTGCCCATGCCCTTGCGCAGCCCGTGGTTGATGCAGGGCGCGTAAGCGATGATCAGGGACGGCCCGTCGTAGGCCTCCGCCTCCAGCATGGCCTTCATCAGCTGGTTCTTGTCGGCGCCCATGCCCACCTGAGCGACGTAGACGTATCCGTAGGACATGGCGATCTGGCCCAGATCCTTCTTCTTGCTCCGCTTGCCGGAGGCGGCGAACTTGGCGATGGCCGCTGCCGGAGTGGCCTTGGATGCCTGGCCGCCGGTGTTGGAGTAGACTTCCGTATCGAAGACCAGGATGTTGATGTTCTCGCCGGACGCCAGCACGTGGTCCAGGCCGCCGTAGCCGATGTCATAGGCCCAGCCATCGCCGCCCAGAGCCCAGACGGAACGCTTGACCAGATAGTCCTTGTGCTCCAGGATCCTCTGTCAAAGACCCTTCACGATCTCGTCCGTGTGATCGAGGCCTTCCATGATCTCCACCACCCGGTCACTTTTGGCTCTGGATTCTTTTCCGTCGTTCTTGAACTCCAGCCATTCCTCCAGGGCCTCCTTCAGCCGCTCGTCCACATCCAGTGCCAGCAGCGCCCGCATGTTCTGCTCGATCTTCTCGCGGATCTGGTTGGCCGCCAGCAGCATGCCGTAGCCGAACTCCGCGTTGTCCTCGAACAGAGAGTTGGACCAGGCCGGGCCTCTGCCGTTCTCATCCTTGCAGTAGGGCATGGACGGTGCGGAGGCGCCCCAGATGGAGGAGCATCCGGTGGCGTTGGCGATCAGCATCCGGTCGCCGAACAGCTGGGTGGCCAGCTTGATGTAGGGCGTCTCGCCGCAGCCGGCACAGGCGCCGGAGAACTCGATGTAGGGTTTGCAGAACTGGCTGCCCTTCACCGTCTCCCGGTTGAACTTGTGCTTCTGCGGCAGCTTGATGCCGTAGGACCAGTTCTCCGCTTCCTTCACGACCTGCGCGTAGGGCTTCATGACCAGTGCGCTCTCCTTGGCCGGGCAGATGTCCGCGCAGTTGCCGCAGCCCATGCAGTCAAGCGCCGAAAGCTGCATCCGGTAATGCATGCCCTTCACGTCCTTGCCCATGGCGTCCAGAGTGACGAAGCCTTCCGGAGCCGCCGCCTTCTCTTCTTCAGTCAGCAGCATGGGCCGGATGGCGGAGTGAGGGCAGACGAAGGCGCACTGGTTGCACTGCAGACACTTCTCCGGCTGCCACTCGGGCAGGTACACGCCCACACCACGCTTCTCGTACTGCGTGGTGCCGGAGGGGAATGTCCCGTCGGCGTTCTCCAGGAACGCGCTGACCGGAAGGTCGTCGCCCGCCTTGCTGTTCATGGGCCGCTGGATGTTCTCCACGAATTCCGGGATCTCCTCATACTGCCATCTGGGATCCTCCACGTCCGCCCACTCGGCGGGGACCTCCACCTTGCGGATGGAACGGATTCCCTCGTCTACCGCGTGGCAGTTCATGTCGACGATGTCCTGACCCTTCTTCTTATATGTCTTCTCGATACCTTCCTTCAGGTACTCCACCGCCTTGTCGATGGGGATAACGCCGGTGAGCTGGAAGAAAGCCGCCTGCATGACCATGTTGATCCTGGAGCCCAGACCGATGCGCTCAGCGATCTCCCAGGCGTCGATGACGTAGAACTGGATCTCCTTCTTCGCCAGATCCCGCTTCATCTTCGCGGGGAGTGCCTTCTCCAGTTCTTCATCGGTCTTCCAAAGGCAGTTCATCAGGAATGTCCCGCCTTTGCGCAGCTCCTTCAGCATGTCGTACTGCCGGACGTAGGCCTGGTTGTGGCAGGCCACGAAGTCCGCCTGGTTGATCAGGTAGGTGGACTGGATCGGGTGCTCGCCGAACCGCAGGTGCGATACGGTGAGGCCGCCGGACTTCTTGGAGTCGTAGTCGAAGTAGCCCTGGGCGTACATGTCGGTCTTGTCACCGATGATCTTGATGGCCGTCTTGTTGGCGCCGACGGTACCGTCAGAGCCCAGACCCCAGAATTTGCACTTGATGGTCCCCTTGGGCTCTCTGGCGATGCCCTCGGTATACGGCAGGGACAGGCCAGTCACGTCGTCCTCGATGCCCACCGTGAAGTGGTTCTTCGGATTCTTATGATAGAGGTTGTCGTAGATGGAGTGGATCATGCCCGGAGTGGTATCCTTGGAGCCGATTCCGTAGCGGCCGCCGTAGACCTCCGGGGCGTTGCGCTCTCCGTAAAGCGCCGTACGGATATCCTGGTACAGCGGCTCGCCCAGAGAGCCCGGTTCCTTGGTTCTGTCCAGAACCGCAATCCGCTCTACTGTCCTGGGGAGCACGTCCATGAAGTACTCCTTCACGAAGGGCCTGTAGAGTCTGACCTTGATCAGGCCCACCCGGTGACCCTCCTCCACCATTCTGTTCATGGTCTCTTCGATGGTCTCGCAGACGGAACCCATGGCCACGATGATGTTTTCCGCGTCCGGCGCGCCGACGTAATCGAAGGGCTTATAGGATCTGCCGGTCATCTCGCTGACCTTTTCCATGTAATCGGCAACGATGCCGGGGATCTCTTCGTAGTACTTATTGGACGCCTCTCTTCCCTGGAAGAAGATGTCCGGATTCTGGGCGGTTCCCCGGATCACCGGATGCTCCGGATTCAGGGCCTTGTCCCGGAACTCCTGTACGGCGTCCCAGTCCACCAGCTTGCGGAAGTCGTCGTGGCTGAAGACTTCGATCTTCTGGATCTCGTGGGAGGTGCGGAAGCCGTCGAAGAAGTGCAGGAACGGCACCTTGCCCTTGATGGCGGAAAGATGTGCGATTCCACCCAGGTCCATGACCTCCTGCACCGAGCTGGAGCACAGCATGGCGAATCCGGTCTGCCGGCAGGCCATGACGTCGGAGTGATCACCGAAGATGCACAGGGCATGGGTGGAAATGCTTCGGGCAGCCACGTGGAACACGCCCGGCAGCAGTTCGCCCGCGATCTTGTACATGTTGGGGATCATCAGCAGAAGACCCTGGGACGCAGTATATGTAGTGGAGAGTGCCCCTGCGGAAAGGGCTCCGTGGACCGCTCCGGCAGCTCCGGCTTCAGACTGCATCTCCGCGATCTTGACCGGCTGTCCGAAAATGTTCTTCTTCCCATAGGCCGACCAGTCATCCACGACCTCGGCCATGGTGGAGGACGGTGTGATGGGGTAGATCGCCGCCACATCGGTAAAGGCGTAAGACACGTGTGCCGCCGCCGTGTTTCCGTCCATCGTTAACATTCGTTTCTGTCTCATAATACTCTCCTTGTTTCTCTTCCTGTAACTCTTATCGTCAGGTGCCTAAAAAGGTGTCTTGTACACATTATCGTACATGATTGCAACAGTCAATATTGTACGTAATTAAATACAATATACATTTTGTACTGTTTTTGATACATAATTCACAATCCTGTTTCGCCCGGACGAAAGCGTTGCAAACTGCGAGTTTTGATGGATCGCCCCACAAAATTCATTTGTTACAAAAAAACGCGGCCCGATCGGGGACCGTCATATCGATGATTGTATCTTTGCGGAAGTTTATGTATAATAGATGCGTTATATTTTGCTTTTGTTACAGGAAACGAATCATTGAAGGATAAAGAAACGCAACTGCCGGGAGCCCCGGAGACAAAATCACACCCCCCAAGACCGGTAAAACCCGAGGATGAGTCCTACGGGGAATTGATGATGCGCTTCACCGCACACCCGGTGAAGCCAAAGTACTGGTTCGAGGAATTCGGGGATCACTGGACCTGCAGCTGCGGTCAGATCAACAAGGGCGAGACTTGCTCCAACTGCGGTCTGGAGCGCGATCTTCTGCGTAAGCTGTTCATCCTGCACAAGCCGGATCCCGACGGAAACCCTTCGGAACAGCCTGCGGATCCTTCCCTGTTTGAAGGTTCCGACTCAGCCGCGGATGGTTCGCCGGCTCAGGACGGTCCAAAGGCAGGTCCGGGCGGCGCAAAGGCCGGCGGACAGAAAGCTGGCGGACAGAAGGCTGGATCGTGCGGCGCGAAGACCGGCTCCGGCAACAGCTCTGATTCCTCAGAGGATACTCCCTCCGGCGGTCACCGGAATCTGATCCTCGGGCTGGTCATCGTCATCGTGCTTCTCCTTCTGGGCACAGGCGCCTTCCTGTACTTTGTCCTGTTCCCCGAAATGCAGGAGCAGAATGACGCGAAACGCGACTCCGTCAGGATCAGCCTTTGCGAGAACCTGCCGGTGGCTACCGCACCTATTCCCAAAGCCCAGCGCAAGTCCTATGTTTCCGCCGGAAACATGCTCTGCCGCAAGGGCAAGTACCAGAAGTCCCTGACCTACTACAACAAGGCCGCGGACTTGAAGGACGACGAAAGCATCAAACAGAAGATCCTCGATGCCAAGTTCGGTTACGTGAAAGCCCACCAGGAAAAGGGCGACGGGTACTTCGAGACCTACCTGAACGAACTTGTGGAAGCCGGCTACGACGGCAGCCGGGCGATCTACGACCAGTACTATGCCTGGCACGTGAACATCGTGGCCAACAACATCAAGGATGATTTCAGCACGGATATGGAGAACGTGAACCGAAGCGACATGGTCTATTTCCACACCACTGTGACCGGTGGCGCCCCCAATGACTCGCTGCGCCTCTACTACCAGATCATCTGGCCCAACGGCAACGCAGAGACTAAGGATGTGGACTCCACCTGGTCCGCCGGAAGCCACTTCACCACTCGCTTCCAGTACGCCATGCCCCTGCTCTCCAAGCCGGGCAAGCTCACCTTCGAGCTCTACGACAAAGATTCCCACGACCTTCTGGGAACCGACTCCATCAAACTTCAGAAATAGCATTCCCGGGCCCGCTGTTGCGGGCCCTTCTGTTGCGTGTCCTGCAGTTCCGGACTCTGCTGTTCCCACCATTGACCATATTTTCGCGATTCACGGGACCCCATTCCCACAAACCGCTGTTTCTTTGCGCTTGGTGGAACGGTCCTGTATATCTGGCCCGATTGCGACCAGATAGTGGTGTAAATTCTTCTCCGTCCTTCCTGACAGGCAGCATTCC
>CACXCQ010000004.1 GCA_902766185.1 uncultured Eubacteriales bacterium | reverse complement strand
CGCGCAGGTCATCCCCATGGAGGATATCAATCTTCACTTCACCGGCGACATGCACGCCATCGGCGCGGCCAACAACCTTCTGGCGGCTATGCTGGACAACCATATCCAGCAGGGCAACAGCCTGGGCATCGACCCCAGAAGGATCACCTGGAAGCGCTGCGTGGACATGAATGACCGGCAGCTGCGCTTCATCACCGACGGCCTCGGCGGCCGTGTCAACGGAACCCCCAGAGAGGACGGCTTCGACATCACCGTTGCCAGCGAGGTCATGGCCATTCTCTGCCTTTCCAGGGACATCGACGACCTGAAGGAGCGTCTGTCCAGGATCGTTGTGGGATACACCTACCAGGAGGAGCCGGTGACGGCAGGACAGCTGAAAGCGCATGGCGCAATGGCTGCGCTGCTGAAGGACGCACTGAAGCCCAACCTGGTCCAGACGCTGGAGCATACGCCGGCCCTGATCCACGGCGGCCCCTTCGCCAATATCGCTCACGGCTGCAACTCCGTCATGGCCACCAGAACGGCCATGAAGCTGGCGGATTACGTCGTTACCGAAGCCGGATTCGGCGCGGATCTGGGAGCGGAGAAGTTCCTGGACATCAAGTGCCGTATGGCGGGGATCAAGCCCTCGGCAGTGGTCATCGTCGCCACGGTCCGCGCGCTGAAGCATCACGGAGGCGTTGCCAAGGCGGATCTGCAGGAGGAGAACCTGCAGGCTCTCGAAGCCGGTCTGCCCAACCTGCTGCAGCACGTGGAGAACATCACCCAGGTCTACGGCCTGCCGGCGGTGGTCGCCATCAACCGGTTCCCCACGGACACCGAAGCGGAGCTGGCGCTGGTAGAGGAGAAGTGCAAGGAGCTGGGCGTGAACGTCGCTCTCAGTGAAGTCTGGGGCAAGGGCGGAGAAGGCGGCATCGCTTTGGCGGAGGAAGTCGTCCGTCTGTGCGAGCAGCCCTCTGATTTCCAGTATTCCTACGATCTGGACATGACCATCGAAGAGAAGATCAAGGCCATCGCCAAGAAGATCTACCGCGCCAAGCACGTGATCATTCAGCCCCCGGCAATGAAGGAGCTGAAAAAGCTGGAAGCCCTGGGATTCGGCGATCTTCCCATCTGCATGGCCAAGACCCAATACAGCTTCTCCGATGACCAGACTCTGCTGGGCGCTCCTCAGGGATGGACGCTGCAGGTCCGTGAGATCAGAGTTTCCGCGGGCGCCGGATTCATCGTCGTGCTGACCGGCAATATCATGACTATGCCTGGTCTGCCGAAGAAGCCGGCAGCGGAGAGCATCGACGTTGACAACAGGGGCGTGATCACCGGATTATTCTAACCCCCACCGCGAGAGCATATCGCAGACGGAGGAATCAATGACACAGGAAAGATACACAGACTTATCATGTACGGAATTCATCGCTGAGGTCGCGAGCAAGGCGCCGGTACCCGGCGGCGGCAGTGTGGCCGCGCTGGTGGGCGCCCTGGGAGCATCCCTTGGCAATATGGTGGCGTCCCTGACCGTGGGCAAGAAGAAATACGCCGATGTGGAAGAGGACATGCAGGAGATGATCATCGAGATCCGGGAGATCCAGAAGCACCTGATCGACCTTGTGCAGAGGGATATCGAAACCTTCGAGCCTCTGTCCAAACTCTACGGCGTGCATCCGAAGACCCTCCAGGAAAAGCGGAATCACGAGGTGGCCATGGAGAAGGCTCTCTACGACGCCTGTATGGTCCCCATGGACATCATCCGGGAATGCGGCCGGGCGATCGAGCTGTCCCAGGAGTTTGCCACCAAGGGAAACAGGATCGCCGTCAGTGACGCGGCATCCAGCGCCGTTCTCTGCAAGGCTGCCATGCAGGCGGCCAGCTTGAACGTATACATCAACACGAACATGATGCACAACAAAAAGAACAAGGAAGAGCTGAACAACCGCTGCGCCACCTTCATCGTCTACTACAGCGGACTGGCGGACGGCGTGTTCGGTTACACCGCCAACCGGCTGATGAATACGGTGCTGTAGGCGGCGCGGGCAGTGCGGGAATCGACAGGAGAACAGAGAAATGGGAGAAGCGAAGCGGCTCAGCGGAAAACCCGTCGCGGATCAGCTGACGGAGGAAAACCAGAAACGGGCATGGGAGATGAGACAGCAGGGGATCGTCCCTACTCTTGCCATCCTTCGGGTGGGCGAGGACACCGGGGACCTGGCCTATGAGCGGGGCGCCATGAAGCGGGCGGAGAAGACCGGCGTGGAAGTGCGCCAGGTCACCTTCCCGGAATCGGTCACCCAGGCGGAACTGCTGCGTGCCATCGAACAGCTGAACCAGGATGAGAAGGTGGACGGCGTGCTGCTCCTTCGGCCGCTTCCCCACCACGTGGACGAGAAATACATCTGTGAGCAGTTGGATCCGGCAAAGGATGTGGACGGCATCACCTCCGGCTCCATGGCGGGCGTATTCATGGATACGGGCAGGGGCTTTCCGCCCTGTACTGCCCAGGCCTGCATGGAAATGCTGGATTACTACGGCGAAGACCTGACCGGAAAGAAGGTCACGGTCATGGGCCGCAGCCTGGTCATCGGTAAGCCTGTGGCCATGATGGCCATGAAGCGCAACGCCACCGTCACGGTGCTTCACAGCAGGACCCGCCGCGAGGATTTCGCAAAGGCAGGGCAGGAGGCGGACGTTGTCATCGCTGCCATGGGCAGAGCAAAGATGGTAGGACCCGGTCAGCTGGGCCATGACCAGATCATCCTGGACGTGGGCATCAACGAGGATGAAGACGGAGGCCTTTGCGGCGATGTGGATTACGAAGCCGTCTGGCCCGGCGCCGCCATGATCACTCCGGTCCCCGGAGGCGTGGGAAGCGTCACCACCGCCGTCCTCATGAAGCACGTCCTTCAGGCCGCCGGCAGGCGGATGGGCTGAGACAGATGGGCTGAACCAGCTGCATCTGCAGGGTCGTCCAGCTGCGACTGCAGGGTCGTCCAGCCGCGACTGCAGGACTGCCCAGCCTCTGGGCGATGGGATAATGCGAATACGTACAGAGCTGCCTTCCGGCGGCTCTTTTTTTTGCGGCTTTCAGAAAGGAATTCCTCCGCACCATGAGATAGTGCAGATCACTGGTGTCCACAGAATGGGGTCGCATATCCTTGTTGCAGATGGTGGTGTCCACGAATCAGGTCTGTTGTATTTCTACGCTGCTCGCACTGTCCACAATCTGGGGTACAGTCCTCTTCAGCCTCGTGTGAATTTGCTTTCGCCAGAGCCGAATCAACACGATTCCATTGCCTGACCCCCTCAAGATCAACGGTCCAACGCCCTTGCGTGTTGATCTTCAATGAGGCATTGGTCAATCAACACGAAAAACGAAAAAATCGTGTTGATATCCAGTT
>CACXCQ010000003.1 GCA_902766185.1 uncultured Eubacteriales bacterium | reverse complement strand
ATTGTACTCAGCAGCCAGAGCAGCAGCACCGATCAGGACATCGCCGACGCCGACCTTGCAGCCGCCGTAGGACTGTCTGTGATATCCGGCAAATCTCTCGACCAGCATTCCGGCGAAGTCATACTCACCCTTCAGGAAGATGTACTTGTTCGGGATGAATACGTCGTCGAATACGACCAGAGCTTCCTGGCCGCCGTACTTGGCGTTACCGAGGTCGATCTCAGCGTTGGGCTCAGTCTTTCTGGTGTCGCAGGACTGTCTGCCGTAGACCATGTACAGGCCCTCAGCGTCTGTCGGAAGCGCGAAAGCAACCGCAAAGTCCTTGTCCTCTTCTCTCATGGCCTGTGTCGGCATGACGATGTGCCAGTGGGAGTTGATGGAACCGGTCTGGTGAGTCTTCGCACCGCTGACCACGATACCGTCTTCTCTGTATTCCTTGATGTGGACGAACAGGTCGGGATCCTTCTGCGCGTGGGGAGCCAGGCCTCTGTCACCCTTCGGGTCGGTCATGGCGCCGTCGACTACCAGGTCCTTCTCCTGAACCATCTTCAGGAATTCTACGAAATTCTCATGATAGTTCGTTCCGTATTTCTGGTCAACTTCATACGTGGTGGAGAACATCGCGTTGAACGCGTCCATACCAACGCATCTCTGGAAGCAGGAACCTGTCTTCTGTCCGCACAGTCTCTGCATCTTGACCTTGTTCTTCAGGTCTTCGGTGCTCTGGTGCAGGTGTCCGAATCTGTTGATGGTCTCGCCGGTCAGATTGGACTTGACAGTCATCAGATCCGCATACTCGGGATCCTGTGCCAGGTCATAAGTGACTGCCACGCAGTTGATGGACGGCCTGATGATGGGATGGTCTACCCAGTTTTCGATCTTTTCACCGAACATGTAGACTCTCGTCTTCATCTCTCTCAAGCTCTCGATGTACTGTTCGCCTGTCATTAACATAACTTTCTCTCCTTTTGTTAATCAGTGATCATGTCTGTGACATAAATTATGGATAAATAATTATTGTGATCGCAGAATGAACTGCGTATCAGTCTTTCATCTCGCCGCGCAGGATCTTGCGGGCCACATCCAGCAGATCCTCGCTGACGGAATCGTCCAGGACAACGTCCCGGATCCCTTCCACGCCGCCGCAGACGAAATTCTTCACCACGTCCTCCAGAGTCTCCTGGGCGGACGGGCAACCGGCGCATGCACCGGTCATTTTCACGTAGGCCACTCCGTCCTCGATCTTCGTCAGCGTGGCGCCTCCGAAGTGCTGGGACAGCACCGGGTCGACCTGCTCTTTTAATATCTTCCGTACTTCGTCTTCCAAATCCTGTACACTCCTTCGTGTCTGTGGGCCTTAGCGCTTACTGCAAATACGCATCGACCCAAGTATAGTATAAAGAACTCGCCCCTCTTTTTCAAGCAATTCAGACGCATATTTATGCTCTCAGATGCGTATCGGCGAGTTTTTTTTTGCATTTTTGCAACGCCCTTCGGATGTGCGCGCGATCCTATTCGCTGAACCGCAGGGTCCTCTCTACAGCCCGGTGCCATCCCTCCAGAAGTTCCTGCCGTCTCAGCTCCGGCATCCTGGGATCGAACCGTCTGTCCAGCTGCCAGTTGGACAGGATGTCCTCCGTGTTCCTCCAGTATCCTACGGCCAGTCCCGCCAGGTAAGCTGCTCCAAGAGATGTGGTCTCTATGCATACCGGACGATACACCGGCTGGCCGATGATGTCCGCCTGAAATTCCAGGAGGAAGTTGTTGGCTGCGGCGCCGCCGTCCACCCGGAACATGCTGATATCGTAACCCATATCATCGGACATGGCCTTCATCAGATCCCAGCTCTGATAAGCCATGGATTCCAGAGCTGCCCGAACGATATGGCACCGCCCTGCCCCTCTGGTCAGCCCCATAAGGGCTCCTCTGGCGTAGGGATCCCACCAGGGCGCGCCGAGTCCGGTGAATGCGGGCACGAGGTACGTTCCTGCCGTGTCCTCCACCTGCCTGGCCAGTTCATCCGTTTCAGCGGCGCTGCTGATCAGGCCCAGTCCGTCCCGCAGCCACTGGATGGAAGCGCCGGAAACGAACACAGAGCCTTCAAGGGCGTAGGTGACCTTGCCGTCCAACCCCCAGGCGATGGTGTTCAGAAGACGGTTCTTTGATTTGACGATCTTGTCTCCGGTATTCACCAGCATGAAGCCGCCGGTACCGTAGGTGTTCTTGGCCTCTCCCTCACGGAAACATGCCTGCCCGAAGAGAGCGGCCTGCTGGTCGCCCGCGGCGCCTCCGATGATCACCGGAGATCCGAAAACGGCGCTGTCCGTTTCCCCGTAGATCTGGCTCGATGGCCTTGCCTCAGGAAGCATGCAGAGAGGAATGTCCAGCCTTTGCAGGATCTCCTGATCCCAGCACAGCTGGTGGATGTTGAACATCATGGTGCGGGAAGCGTTGGAATAGTCGGTAACGTGCACTCTCCCCCCGGTCAGGTTCCAGATCAGCCACGTCTCCACCGTTCCGAAGAGCAGCTGCCCGTCCCGGGCCTTCTGCCTGGCGCCGGGAACGTGATCCAGTATCCAGGCCAGCTTCGTCGCCGAAAAATAGGGGTCGATGAGAAGACCGGTCTTCTGCCGCCATGGCTCCTCCAGCCCTTCCCTGCGCAGTTCATCGCAAAGCCTGGCTGTCCGGCGGCACTGCCAGACGATAGCATTATAGACAGGACGCCCGGTATCCTTCTCCCAGACGATGGTGGTCTCCCGCTGATTGGTGATGCCGATGGCCGCGATGTCCTCCGCCGAGGCAAATATCTTTCGCAGGGCCTCTCTGGCCACCTCCTGCTGTCCGGACCAGATCTCCAGGGGATCGTGCTCCACCCAGCCATCCTCAGGATAGATCTGGCGGAATTCCTTCTGCGCGATGCTGATCTGCCGTCCGGAACGGTCATAGATGATGCACCGGGAACTGGTGGTTCCCTGGTCGAGCGCCATGATGTATTTGCCCTTCATTGCCTGATTCCTTTCACACGCGTCCTTGTTCAGGATACTTTATACGAATTCCGCCATCACCGTATTGGAGACGTCCATTCCCGCATCCGTCAGGTACAGCTGATCGTCGTAGAGATTGATGAGGCCCTTGTGCCGCCGCAGGATCGCCGGGTCGTAAACGCTGAACAGATCCACATCAAAGCGGCTGCGGAAATCCCTGAGACTGATCCCTTCGGCCTTCCGCAGGCCTGTGAAGACATAAATACCCATCTCCTCCATCTCCGAGTAGTGCTCCAGCAATGTCTCGTCCGTGGGGAGCTTGCGCTGTTTGATCGCGCTGATGTACTGGCTCATCTTGCTGAAGTTCTTGAACCGGTGACCGCCGAAGAAGGAGCTTGCTCCCGGACCGAAGCCCAGATACTCTTCGTAGGACCAGTATTTCAGATTGTGCCGGCTCTCTTTGCCGGGCAGAGCGGTGTTCGATATCTCGTAGTGCCGGTACCCTGCCTGCTTCAGCAGAGCGATGGCCTCATGGTACATTTCCCTGTCGATGATATCCGGAATGGGGAAAAGGGACCGTTTCTCGTAAACGTCCCGATACAGAGGTGTGCCCTTCTCCAGCTCAAGGCTGTAAAGGGAAATGTGCTGGGGGCCGAGGAAGATCCCCTGCCGGACCGTATCCAGCCAGGTCTTCACCGCCTGCTCCGGGATCCCGAACATCAGGTCGATGTTGATGTTGTCGAATCCCGCCTTTCTGGCCAGCTGGATCGTTTGGAAGGCTTCGTTCTTGTCGTGGAGCCGGCCCAGAAGCTGCAGACTGTGGTTGTCGAAGGACTGGATGCCGATGCTGAGGCGGTTTACGCCGCAGTCAAGGTATGCGTCCAGTTTATCCCTGTCCAGGGAGGCCGGGTTTGACTCCACCGTGATCTCCGCGTCTTCCGCAACGGAAAAGTTTTCCCGTATGCTCCCCATGAGCCGGCGAAACTCCATGGGAGAGAGAAGGCTTGGCGTACCGCCGCCGATAAAGACTGAGTCGACGATGCGGTCTTCGGCATCCGCCTTCCTCTGCTGCATCTCCATGGACACCGCGGTCACGTACTCGCCGTAGACCTTTTCGCTGGTGCAGGGAAAGGACAGAAAATCGCAGTATCTGCATTTCTGCCTGCAGAACGGAATGTGGATGTACAATCCCAGATTATTTGTTGTCATCGTACTTCAACACCGCGGTAAACGCCTCCTGGGGCACCTCGACGGTGCCGAACTGGCGCATCCGCTTCTTTCCTTCCTTTTGTTTTTCCAGAAGCTTTTTCTTTCTGGATATGTCTCCGCCGTAACACTTGGCGATAACATCCTTACGATAGGCCCGGACAGTCTCCCGGGCGATGATCTTCTGTCCGATGGATGCCTGGATGGGCACCTCGAACTGGTGCATGGGAATGATCTCCTTGAGCTTCTCGCAGACGAACCGTCCCCTGGCGTAAGCCTTGGATTCGTGGACGATCATGGAGAAGGCGTCCACCAGATCTTTGTTCAGCAGGATATCCAGCTTCACCACCTTAGAGGGCTCATACCGGGAGAACTCGTAGTCCAGAGATCCGTATCCTCTGGTCTTGGACTTCAGCGCGTCGAAAAAGTCGTAGATCACTTCGTTCAGCGGCATATCGTAATGCAGGTTGACCCTGGACTCCGTGATGTATTCCATGTTGATCATCCTGCCGCGCCGCTCCTGACAGATCTCCATGATGCTGCCGACGTATTCCTTCGGCACCATGATGTCCGCCTTGACCATGGGCTCTTCGATATGGTCGATGAGCACAGGGTCCGGCAGGTTGGTGGGATTCTGGACCATCATCTCGGTGCCGTCCGTCATGACCACCTTATAGATTACACTGGGCGACGTGGTGATCACCGACAGATCGAACTCCCTCTCCAGCCTTTCCACGATGATCTCCATGTGCAGCAGCCCAAGGAACCCGCAGCGGAAGCCGTACCCCAGCGCCGTGGATGTCTCAGGCTCGAAGTGGAAGGCTGCGTCGTTGACCTGCAGCTTCTCCAGGGCGTCCTTCACGTTCTCGTACTTTTCTCCTTCGGCTGGATAGATGCCGCAGTACACCATGGACTGCACCCGCTTATATCCGGGCAAAGGCTGGTCAGCGGGATGATCCGCGTGGGTGATGGTGTCGCCCACCCGGGCGTCTGCCACCTGCTTGATGCTGGCGCACACGTACCCTACCTCGCCTGCCTTCAGTTCGCTGCATTCCACAGGTCCCGGGCTGTAGGTCCCCACCTCGGTGACCTCGTATTTCTTGCCGGTATTCATCAGGCGGATCATGTCCCCCTCCCGGATGGTTCCGTCGAATATCCGGGCGTAGATGACCACGCCTTTGTAATTGTCGTAATAGGAATCAAAGATCAACGCCTTCAGGGGGGCGTTCTCGTCACCTTCCGGCGCGGGGATATTCTCCACGATGCACTCCAGAAGCTCGTCGATACCTGTGCCCTCCTTGGCAGAGACCAGCGGGGCATCCATAGCCTCCACGCCGATGACGTCCTCGATCTCCTGCTTCACTTCGTCCGGTCTGGCGGATGGCAGATCGATCTTGTTCAGCACCGGCATGATCTCCAGGTCTTCGTCCATGGCCAGATAAACGTTGGCCAGGGTCTGGGCCTCTACGCCCTGAGTGGCGTCCACCACCAGCACGGCCCCTTCGCAGGCCGCCAGGCTTCGGGAGACCTCATAGGTGAAATCCACATGTCCCGGAGTGTCGATAAGGTTGAAAATATACTCGTTGCCGTCCTTGGCATGATAGACCAGCCGTGTGGTCTGCAGCTTGATCGTGATCCCCCGTTCCCGCTCCAGCTCCATGTTGTCCAGGAACTGCTCACGCATATCCCTCTGCGCGACTAGACCTGTCTTCTCGATGATCCTGTCCGCCAGAGTGGATTTACCGTGGTCGATATGGGCGATGATGCTGAAATTTCTTATGTATTTCTTATAGTCCTTCATGCTTTGTATTGTACCCGAAATGCGCGAAACGTTCAAGGTCTCCTTCCTTCTGACTGGCCGAGGATATTTTATCCTGCAAGTTTCGGTGCTTGCTGCAAGATTTTTGAGAGCAAAACTTGCAGTACAAGCATATATAGCGGTCTGCTGCAAGAAACGCGGCCCCCTTGTTCCCTTCACCACGTCAGATGCGGCTCACCGTTTCACTATACAACACTGACATTATTTTTATTGATTGACATTATATTCCATTTTCGTTATGATGGACAGCAAAGGGAACGTATTGAGCGATTGGAGGTTGATTATGATGAAGTTCAGAGAGTATCTGGATGAACTTCTCCATGCGGATTCGATCATGGATGTGCTCATGGAGAACAAGAAGGAAACAGTTAAGCTGGCAGCGATCCTGGTGGTGGTCCTGATGATCGTTCTGCTGTACATGCATCAGAGCGACCAGCCCCTTGTGGTGGAGGATCCGGACGGAAAGGCAGGCTCAGCGCAGGAACAGGCGGACCGGTCCGGGGCGGGCGGCGCGAACGCAGATGCCGGCGCCGGATCCGGGGCTTCGGCCGGGATCGATACGGACGGGATCGTCTACGTGGACATCGACGGCGCGGTGAAGCATCCCATGCTGGCGGAGCTTCCCACAGGCAGCCGTGTTGAAGACGCCATCGAAGCAGCGGGCGGTCTGAAAAAGGATGCGGATCTGACCCAGGTGAACCGGGCCGCTCTGCTGACCGACGGAGAGAAGATCTACATTCCCGCGGAAGGCGAAACGGCCTCAGCAGGAACCGCTTCCGGCGGCGCAGCATCAGACGGATCAGGTTCAGCCGGCACCGGATCCGGCGCGCAGCTCGCCGGGATAAGCGGCGGGAAGATCAACATCAACACGGCAGACGTAGTGCTTTTGCAGCAGCTCACCGGCGTAGGTCCGGTGACCGCCCAGAAGATCGTGGATTATCGGGAACAGAACGGCAGCTTCACTGCCATCGAGGATCTGAAGAAGGTTTCCGGCATCGGCGATAAGACTTTCGAGAAAATGCGGGACGATGTCACCATCTGACCCGGCGTGACGGGCCGGACGAGATGAACGAACGAAAAAAATTCTCGCATCCCTGCTCCCCTGCCAGTATAATAACAGTGAAGCCACGCTCCTCCGGTCGGAACGGACGGGCGATCACAAAACAGAGAAATCGAGGGATAAACTATGAGTACACACATCAATGCAGAGCGGGGACAGATCGCGGAATCCATCCTGCTTCCCGGAGACCCCCTGCGGGCGAAATTCATCGCGGAGAACTTCCTGGAGGGAGCGAAATGCTATAACGAAGTCAGAGGAATGCTCGGATACACCGGAACGTACAAAGGCGTGCCGGTATCCGTTCAGGGGACCGGCATGGGCATGCCTTCCATCGGGATCTACTCCTGGGAGCTGATCAAAGACTTCGGATGCCGGAACCTGATGCGGGTCGGCACCGCAGGCTCCTACCACAAGGACATCCACGTCCGGGACATCGTCGCTGGCGTGGCGGCATCCACGAACTCCAATTACGCGGACGCCTTCGATCTGCCCGGCACCTATGCCCCCTGCGCCAGCTTCGAGCTTCTGATGAAGCTGCAGCAGGCATCCGAGAAGACGGGCATCGGGTTCCACGCAGGCAACATCCTGTCCAGCGACAACTTCTACGATACAGACCCGGACAAATGGAAACAGTGGGCGGCCATGAACGTGATGGCCGTGGAGATGGAAGCTGCCGCGCTGTACATGAACGCCGCGTATCACGGCGCCAACGCTCTTGCCATCATGACCATCAGCGACCACTTCATCTCCGGAGAAGTGACCAGCAGCGAAGAACGGCAGAAGAGCTTTACCGACATGATGCACCTTGCCCTGGAGACAGTGACCGCCTAGCGGTGGATGCGGAGAGCAACAGCCGGATGCGAGAGTCAAAAAAGAAAAGAACCGGGAGACACATCCGGTTCTTTTTTTGAATTCTCAATACGCATTTAACTTATGCGCCGCAGATGGCACGAGGTCATCTGCTTTGTGGGGACGGGTGAGAATCAGGCATTCGCCTTGTTGAATCTCTTTGCCAGACGGGAAACCTTTCTGGATGCAGCGTTCTTGTGGATCGTTCCCTTAGCCGCGGCCTGCTTGAGTTTCTTCTCAGCTTTGACCAGGAGTTCCTTCGCAGCGTCCATGTCGCCAGCTTCGATGGCTGCGTCATACGCCTTCAGGATCGCCTTCAGGTGATTGCGCACTCTTCTGTTTCTGGCCGTTTTCTTGTCGATGACACGGATTCTTTTCTTTGCGGATTTAATGTTAGCCATTCAATTTACCCCACTTTCTGTTATCGATAGCCCGCCGCAGCATTATGCCACGGCGTAAATACGCAGATAATAGTATAACGGACTGGCCGTCAATATGCAAGGATTATTTTTGTCCGGAGCCGGATCCGCTTCCAGGATCAGAGCAGTTCTTCCAAAGGCCGGTCGAACAGGATCTTCTTTCGCATGACGCTGATCTCTCCCCGGTCCGTTTCGATGCCGAAGCGCCGGCAGACGGAGCTGATCACAAGTTCCGGACTCAGGTTGGAGGCGCTGCCTCCGTCCAGCACGGCGTCCACATACAGAGAACCTGCCTCCGGCGCCCACTGGAAGGTGATCTCCCGGATCATGGGCCGGATGTCCGTAAGCTTCGGTCCCGCCTTCTTTTTCTGCCGCTTCCAGACGAGGATCTCGTCCATCCCCATGTAACTGTCCCAAAGGCTGTGGGGATCGCTCAGGTCCGCATCCGGGTCTCTGTCCACCGCCGCTGTTCCGGCAACAGGCACCTCCTCTGTGCGGCTCTCCGTTTCCCCGCCGTCATTCCCACAGGAGTCAGGATCCACGGGAATGGCGATCACGTATTCCGCCGCCACGGTGTGGGCCGCCAGAGTCTTCGTCAGTTTCTCCGCGGGAAGACAGCGCACCAGACGGATGCCCTCCGGCATGACGCTGCCCAGCCTTTGCAAAAGCTGGTCCTCGGAGATCTCTTCCTCCGTTTCGAACTCGAAGAACTCCTCCATGCCCCAGTACCCCAGGGAAAGGGGCTGGGCGAAGCCCATCTTGGGGTGCGGATTGAAGCCCTGGGAATAGGCCAGACCGATGCCTGCCCGCTTGAAGGACCGCTTGAAGATCCGCATCAGATCCAGATGGGAGGTGAAGCAGATGGTTCCGGTTTTTGAAAATTCGATGATGTATTTAGACATTGCAGAAACACTCCGTTACCCGATTCATTCCGCAGCCGGTGCAGCCTTCCCGGCAGTCCGGCGTAGTCTGCTGGCGCAGGGCCTTCTCCCTCTCGGAGGCAAGGTACTCTCTCGTTACCACTGGATCGATGTGATCCCAGGGCAGCACCTCCTCCACCTGGCGTTCTCTGGTGGTATAGAGATCCGGATCGATCCCGGCAGCCGCGAAAGCCTTCTCCCACACCTCCTCGTGGAAATGCTCCGTCCAGGCGTCGAAGCGGCAGCCCAGCCTGCGGGCTTCCTCCAGCACGCGCCCTGTCCTGCGGTCTCCTCTGGCGAAAACGGCTTCCAGGCTGCTGGTGTTTGACTCGTGATAATGGAAGGTCACGCCTTTGATCCGCAGCTTTGCCGCCAGATAATCGTGTTTGCGGATAAAGTCGGCGGCCGTATCCTGGGCCTCCCACTGGAACGGGGTATGTGGCTTGGGAACGAAATTCGATACGCTCACCGTCACCCGGAACCTTCCGCCCTTTCGTCCGCGGATCTGGAAATTGATGTCCATAATGTTCCTGGCGATCTCGGCGATGCCGTCCAGATCCTCGTCGGTCTCCGTGGGCAGGCCGATCATGAAATAGAGCTTGATGTGCTCCCAGCCAAGCTCGATGGCCTGGCGGGTCGCGGAATAGATGTGCTCCTCCGTGATGTTCTTGTTGATCACATCCCGGAGCCGCTGAGTCCCCGCCTCCGGCGCGAAGGTAAGTCCGGACTTGCGGTATCCCTGGATCTCCTCCAGGACCCTGAAGGAGAAGGAATCCAGCCGCAGTGACGGAAGCGACAGAGCCACGTTCCTCTGCCTGCACATGCCCATCAGCTCCGTAGCCATGTCCTCGAAGCGGGAATAGTCGCTGGTGGACAGGGACAGCAGAGACAGCTCGTCGTGACCGGTGCTGCTGAGCTGGTCCATGGCGAGCTGCAGGATCTTATCCTTCGTCCGCTCGCGCACCGGACGGTAGATCATGCCAGCCTGACAGAATCGGCATCCACGGGTGCATCCCCGGAAGGTCTCCACCACGGATCTGTCGTGGACCGTCTCGATGAGAGGAACCAGATTGTCCGTGGGAAAGTCCACGGCTTCGATGTCGGACACGATGGCCCTGCGGACCTTTTCCGGTGCCGCGTCGTCCACTGGACGCACGGCGGATATGGTCCCGTCCTCCTTATAGTCCACCGCGTAAAAGGCAGGGACATAGACTCCGGGAAGCTTTGCGATCCGCCGCAGAAAGACCTTCTTCAGCCCTTCGTCATCTGTTCCCTCCAGCCTTTGCGCGGCTTCTTCCTTCGCCGCGGCATATTCCAGACAGACCTGTTCCAGAAGCTCCTCCCCGTCGCCGATGAGGAACGCGTCGATGAAGTCGGCCAGCGGCTCCGGATTATAGGCGCAGGGTCCTCCCGCGATGATCACCGGCCACTTGTCCCCGTCCGGATCCAGATCCATCCGCTCCTCCGAACGAATGGGGATCCCGGAGAGTTCCATCATGTTCAGGACGTTGGTATAAGCCAGCTCGTACTGCAGGGTGAACCCGAGGATGTCCATCTGCGAAACGGGAGTGAAGGTCTCCAGAGTGAAGAGTTCCATCCCCTCCTGCCGCATGATGTCCTCCATGTCAGCCGCCGGAGCGAAAACACGCTCACAATAGATCTGGTCATTGCTGTTCAGAATATGATAAAGGATCTGCAGGCCCAGATAGGACATACCGATCTCATACGTATCGGGAAAAGCAAAAGCCAACCGCGTCTTTACCGCGGCGGGATCCTTGCGGACGATGTTGACTTCCCCGCCGATATATCTGGCCGGCTTCTCCACCCGGCGCAGGATCTGTTCTAATTTTTTGTCGATGTTCATGTTCCGGGACTGGCATCCTCCACATGCTCGTAGTCGATGTTCTCCATCAGCGCATCCAGCGAACAGCCGAGAATGGCTTCGATGGAAGCGATCAGACTACTGGTTTCGTTTTTCTTTCTCAGGATATGGGGCTTATGCTCCGGATGACCCTGGCGGATCGCCTTATCGACGATGTAATCCATTCTGCGGTCGATGCCCGCGTAGCGGTCCTCCAGAACGGTCCGGTCCGCCAGACAGACCACGTCCGTCTCGTTAAAATGCTCCGCGTCGTTAAAAGGATCGTAGTTCATATGGACCTGGATGATGGCGGCCTCCTGCTGAAACCCTCTGGCCTGGCACCATTTCGCCGCAGCTTCCCAGTGCATATCCTCCGTTCTGGCCATATCGTGAAGAAGCCCCGCGGAAAGCACCAGTCCCAGGTCAAGGCCGTATCCTTTTTCGTTCAGCGCCCTGGCCAGGGTGTAGCCCACTGCGGCCACTGCTTTGCAGTGCCCGATAACGTGGGGCGGTGTCCCGTACTGTTGCAGATAGCCGTAGCACTCCTGCCGGTCAGGATGCCGGTTCGTCACTCCTGTCATAGATCGTAATCCTCGTCGTAATACTCAAATTCAAAATCCTCGATCCTGACGGTGTCTCCGTTATCCAGTCCAAGCTCCTTCAGCTTCTCCAGACCGCCGCTGTTCTCGATGTAACGGTACAGATACCGGAGGGACCCGTTATCGTTGAAATTGGTGGAGTTGAATATCTTCAGCAGCTGCTTGCCGGAAAGCACGTAAGCCTCTCCGTCAAACTCGCCGTAGACCGTCCGGTAATCCGGATCCTCGTCGTCTCTGTCGAAGTCGAACATCTCGTACTCCGGCGCATCCTCCGGCTCCTGCAGCACCTCCTGCAGCTTCGCAAAGGCAGCGCGAAGGATCTCCTCGATCCCCTGGCCGGCGGCGGCAGACATGGGAAACACAGGATAGCCCAGCTTTTCCACATGCTCCCGGAAACGGATGTACTCATCGCAAATCAGAAGGTCCTCCGGATCCGGTCCGCAGCCGAGGATGTCGATCTTGTTTGCAGCCACGATCTGGGGCTTGGCGGTCAGCTTCTCACTATATCTGGAGAGCTCCTCATTGATCTTCTCGAAGTCCTCGATGGGGTCTCTGCCTTCGCTTCCGGACACGTCCACCACATGGATCAGCACTCTTGTCCGCTCGATATGCTTCAGGAAATCATGTCCCAGACCCGCGCCCTCGTGAGCGCCCTCGATGATGCCGGCAATGTCCGCCATCACAAAGGCAGTGTCGAACATCTGCACCACCCCCAGATTCGGCTCGATGGTGGTGAAATGATAGTTGGCGATCTTCGGCCGGGCGCTTGTGGCCATGGAGAGCAGCGTGGATTTCCCCACGTTAGGAAAGCCCACCAGTCCTACATCGGCGATGAGCTTCATCTCCAGGATCACAGAACGCTCTTTGGCAAAACCGCCGGCCTCGGCAAAATTGGGGGCCTGGCGGGTGGATGTGGTGTACATGGTGTTCCCTTTTCCGCCCTTGCCGCCTTTTGCCGCAACAAAAGACTGGCCGTGCCTGATCATGTCTCCCATGAGCTTGCCGGTCTCTTCGTCGATGACCATGGTGCCTACCGGGACCTTGATCACCAGGTCCTGGCCGTCTTTGCCGAAGCGCTTCTTGCGCATACCGTTCTGGCCGTTCTCCGCTTCGTATTTTCTCTTGTATCGGAAATCCATCAGGGTGCGGAGATTCTCATCCGCCTGGATGATCACGTCTCCGCCCTTGCCTCCGTTGCCGCCGTCGGGCCCGCCCTCCGGAACGAAGGGCTCCCGCCGGAAGGAAACGCAACCGTCTCCTCCCTTGCCGGAACGGATCAGGATCTTCGCTCGATCCACAAACATTTCGATAATTCTCCTATAGATGAATCGAGCCCCTGTCAGACTGACAGGGGCCGGTTAATAACTTTACGCTTCCTTCGGGTAAACGCTGACCTGTTTTCTCTTCTTGTCGTATCTCTCGAACTTGACTGTTCCGTCGATCTTCGTGAACAGAGTGTCATCTCCACCCTTACCGACGTTGTTGCCGGGATGGAACTTGGTTCCTCTCTGTCTTACAAGAATGCTGCCGGCGCTGACGAACTGACCGTCACCTGTCTTAACGCCTAACCGTTTCGACTCAGAATCACGACCGTTCTTCGAGCTACCTACACCTTTTTTACTTGCCATGTCCAGACACCTCCTTTATTTGGTCCTGTTCTTATTCTGCGTCTTCGCTTTCTTCTTTAACTTCCTCGGCGGGAGCTTCCTCAACGGGAGCCTCTGCCTTTGCTTCTTCAACGACTGCAGGCTCTTCTGCCGGAGCTTCTTCAGCCTTTGCTTCTTCTGCCTCAGCCGGAACTTCTTCCTTCTTCTCTGCCTTCACACCGGCAATAGCGGTGATCTCAACCAGAGTATAGGGCTGTCTGTGTCCCTGCTTCTTTCTGTAGTCCTTCTTGGCCTTGTACTTGAAGATAACGACCTTCTTGCCCTTACCGGATTCTACAGCTTCACCTTCTACGGTAATGCCTTCCAGATACGGAGCTCCGACCTTGATGTCAGCGCCTTCTCCGCAGACCAGGACCTTGTCGAATACGACAGCTGCACCGTTCTCCACGTTCAGCTTCTCAACACAGATCTGATCACCGTTCTGCACTCTGTACTGCTTACCGCCTGTCTCAATTACTGCGTACATTTACTATTTTCCTCCTCTATCCAGTCTCGCCCTCAATGGCAGGTTCCCTGATGGACCCCTTTGCAAAACCATCTCAGCGCGGCTCATACCCAGTTATGATACAACAAAACCAGGTGCTTGTAAAGCATTTTTTTACATCTGGAAAAAGGATATCTGCGCGGTCTCCGGCAGGCCTTCCAGCACACCGTGTTCCCGCAGCTCCTCGATGGCCGACTTGTTCACCCTGCCCCGGTCGGCGACGTCCTCTACGGTCTCGTAGGGCCGCTCATCGTATCCCGCCGCAAAGGCTCTGGCTGCTCCCTCGCCCATTCCGCTGATGGCCACAAAGGGCAGCAGCACCTTGCCGTCGTGAGCCTTGAACTTCACCGCGTCCGAAATGCCAAGTCTTGCCGGGGCGAATTCGTATCCTCTGGCACACATCTCACAGGCCAGCTCCAGAACTGGTATGTCATCCTGTTCTTTTGCGGAAGCGTCCTTGCCTTTTCTGATGATCTCCTCCATGCGTTCCTCGATGGCCCGCTGACCCCGGAGCATCACCTTCTCATCGAAGTTCGCCACCTTGGCGGTAAACCATACCGCATAGAATTCCACCGGATAGTAGACCTTGAACCAGGCGATCCGCATGGACATCATGCAGTAGGCCACCGCATGGGCCCGGGGGAACATGTACTTGATCTTCTTGCAGGACTCGATGTACCAGTCCGGAACATCATACTCACGCATCTCAAGCTCCTGTTCCTCGGTGAGGCCCTTTCCCTTCCTGACCTTTTCCATGATGGTGAAGGCATCGGAGTTGGGCAGGCCTTTCTTGCGCAGATAGTTCATGATGTCGTCACGGGTGGCGATGGCCTCCTTCATGGTGGCGATGCCGTTGACGACGATGTCCTGGGCGTTGCCCAGCCATACGTCTGTACCGTGGGACAGACCGGATATCCGGACCAGCTCTTCAAAGGAAGTGGGCTGGATATCGTCCAGCATCTGCCGGACGAATTTCGTTCCGAATTCCGGGATGCCGTAGGATCCGTGGGAGAACGGATAATCCTGATCCTGTATGTTCAGACCGCCGATCCCGGTAAAGATGGACATGACCCGCTCATCCTTCAGGGGTACATCCATAGGATCGATCCCCGTCATGTCCTGCAGCTGACGGATCATAGAGGGAGCATCGTGTCCCAGGATGTCCAGCTTCAGCAGGTTCTGGTCGATGGAGTGATAATCGAAGTGTGTGGTGATGATGTCCGAATTCACATCGTTTGCCGGATGCTGCACCGGGCAGAACTCGGTGATCCGATGCCCCCGGGGTACGATAATGACACCGCCCGGATGCTGGCCGGATGTGCGCCGCACGCCCTCGCAGCAGTGGGTCAGCCGGTCCTTCTCGAACTGGTTCACCGGCACTCCCCTCTCCTCAAAGTATTTCGCCACGAATCCGTAGGCCGTCTTATCCTTGATGGTGCCGATGGTCCCGGCCTTGAACACGTTCTCCGGTCCAAAGATCTCCTCCACGTACTTCTGGGCCGTGCCCTGGTATTCACCGGCGAAGTTCAGGTCGATGTCAGGCTCTTTGTTGGCGTTGAACCCCAGGAATGTCTCAAACGGAATATTGAACCCTTCCTTATCATAGGGGGTGCCGCATTCCGGGCAGTTCTTGTCCGGCATATCCACGCCGCAGTCGTACTCCTGCAGGTCGCCCCACTCCAGGTGCTTGCACTTCGGGCACAGATAATGGGGCGGCAGCGGGTTCACCTCGGTGATCCCGGACATGGTGGCGGCGAATGATGAGCCGACCGAACCTCTGGAGCCAACCAGATACCCGTCGGACAGGGACTTCTTGACCAGCATCTCCGCCGACCGGTACATGACCGCGTATCCGTTTTCGATGATGGAGCTCAGCTCCTTGTCCAGCCTTTTGGCGATCTCCTCGGGAAGCGGATCCCCGTACATGGCGGCGGCCCGCTCCGCGCAGGCGGTCTGCAGCGCCTCCTCCGCCCCTTCGATCTTGGGCGGGAATTTGCCTTCGGGCACTGGCATCATGGGCTCGATCATATCCGCAATGAGGTTGGTGTTGTCGATGACCACCTGCTGGGCAAGCTCTTCCCCGAGGTAGGCGAACTCCTCCAGCATCTCATCCGTGGTGCGGAAATACAGGCCCTCATCGCCTTCGACGTCCTTGAAGCCCTGCCCGGCCATGAGTATCCTGCGGTACAGTGCGTCCTCATCGTCGAAGTAATGGGCGTCACAAGTGGCCACCACAGGCTTGCCGTAGCGGCTTCCCAGGTCGATGATCTGACGGTTCATCTCCATCAGGTCCTCGTCTCCCCGGATGGTCTTCCCATCGATGAGAAACCGGTTGTTGATCAGCGGCTGGATCTCCAGATAATCGTAAAACTCCACCAGACGCTGCATTTCTTCTTCATCTTTTCCCTGCAGGACGGCCTGATAGATCTCGCCCATCACGCAGGCGGAGCCGATGATCAGCCCCTCCCGGTACTGCTCGATGACGGATCTGGGCAGCCGGGGCTTTTTATAGAAATAATCCAGATGGGACAGAGATACCAGCTCATACAGGTTCTGCAGCCCCTTCCGGTTCTTCGCGAAAAGGATCACGTGGTTCGTGGTTCCGTTCTTGTAATCGATGCTGCCGTCCGGCAGGATCAGGTCGCGGTCATCCAGAAGATAGCCCTCACAGCCGTACAGGATCTTGATGTCCTTTCCCGCGTGGGAGGCGTCCGGAAAAGCCTGCACCACGCCGTGGTCGGTGATGGCCACCGCGGGATGACCCCATTTCTCCGCCGTCCGCACCAGGTATTTGACGTCGTTGAGCCCGTCCATGGCGCTCATCTTCGTGTGGGCGTGCAGCTCCACGCGCTTGCGGGGAGCCGTGTCCATGCGGCGGGCGATCTCGATGCGCTGGATGGTGTCCGCCATGACGATGTCGCAGTTCAGGAATCTGTCCCACTGGGCCTGCCCCTGGATCCGCACCCCGTCTCCATCGGACAGCATGGCCTCGATCTCGTCCCATTTCTCGTTGACCACGAAGGATTTCACGCAAAGGCTGGTCCTCTTGTCCGTGATGAACATGGTGACCATCTTGCTGTCGTTCTTCGTCGTCCGGCTTTCGAGATGAAACAGTTCCCCCTCCACGGCGACCACGCCGCTCTCCGAATGGACATCGGATAGTTGTGTGATGGGCTTGCTGACAGGATCCCCCATGATGAGATCACCCTTGGCGGGAACGAATTTTCTGCGCCGGCGGCCTCCTTTTCTTCCATTGGCCTTCCCGTTGGGAGCCGGGCTTCCATTTCCGCCATTTGCGCCGGCCGGCGCTCCCCCGTTTCCACTGGCTGCGGGGAAGCCTTCCGTGGCGAAGCTGCCCAGGTAGCTGTCGTCATAGCCTTCCGCCTTGGCGGCTGCTCTGGCCGCTCTCTCCTGGGCCTCTCTGGCGAGCTGGGCTTCATTGAGGGCATCCTTGGTCTCGATGCGGACGTCCACCTGCTTCACGCCAGGGAGTTTCTTCAACAGCAGGCTGCGGAATGTCTCCAGCTCCTCTGCCGACAGAATGAGATTCAGCAGAATGTCCAGATGAAGCACCCTGCCGTCTCTGGACAGGACCGCGCCGCGAACCTCGGAACGGATATCCTCCGGATGGCAGTTCTCGTACTGGTCAAATTGTATGGATTCGATGAGTGTTTTTTTCATGTTGCGCGATATAACGAAAACTATATTATGTCAATACCGTATCTTTCCCCGGCTGTCTTCTCCGCAAGCCGGATCAGTGCTCCGGTGATCTCTTCCTCGGACACCTGCTGCAGGATCTCCCCTCCGGCGATCAGAACGCCCTTCCCTTTGCCGCAGGCTACGCCGATATCGGCTTCCCTGGCTTCTCCGGGACCGTTGACCACGCATCCCATGACCGCGATCTTCAGGTGAGCATCCTCTCCGCCGGGTGCGCCTGCCTTTGCCGCAGCTTCCAGCTTTCGCTTGAGGGGCTCCAGCCCCTGCTCCACCTGGGCGATGATCTTCTCCAGATCCACCTCTGTTCTGCCGCAAGTCGGGCAGGATACGATCTCGATGCCGGATTTGCGTATGTCCAGCACGTCCAGAAGTTCTCTGGCGAACAGCACCTCCTGCACCGGGTCCGCCGTCAGAGAGACCCTCATAGTGTCTCCGATGCCGGCAAGCAGCAGCGCGCCGATGCCTGCCGCGGACTTCGTCCTTCCCCGGGCCGGGGTCCCCGCCTCCGTGACACCGATGTGCAGAGGATGATCGCTCTTCTCATGGACGATCCGGTAGGCCGCATCGTTCATCTGAACGTTGGAGGATTTCAGAGAGATCACAATGTCCTCAAAATCCATTTCCTCCAGGATGCGGACGTTCCGCAGAGCGCTCTCCGCGAGGCCCTGCGCTGTTACGCCGCCGTATTGCTTCAGGATATCCTTCTCCAGGGAACCGGAATTCACGCCTACCCGGATGGGGATCCCGCAGGCTTTGGCCATCTCCGCAACCTTACGGACGTTCTCCCTGTCGCCGATATTGCCGGGATTGATCCGGATCTTGTCCGCGCCGGATTCCATGGCCGCCAGGGCCAGACGGTAATCGAAGTGGATATCCGCCACTACGGGGATCCGGGCCCTGCTTTTGATCTGCTTCAGGGCCGCTGCCGCATCCATGTCAGGCACAGCGAGCCGGATGATCTCGCAGCCCGCTTCCGTCAGCTCGTCGATCTGACGAAGGGTGGCGGAAACGTCCGCCGTCTTCGTATTTGTCATGGACTGGATGCTGATGGGAGCGTTGCCGCCGATCAGTACTCCGCCGCAGTTGACCTGTCTTTTCATAGGTTATTCTCCGTGATTCTCGCCGGTATATGGCCGGGATCAGAAAATGGGTACGATGAACCGGATCACATCGTTGAAGGTGACGTAGATCATGAGCATGAAGAGCAGCATGATCCCGATAAAATGGATCCTTCCCTCCATCTCGTCCGTCACCCGTTTTCCCGTGATCTTGCGGATCACCAGGAACAGCAGCCTGCCTCCGTCCAGCGCCGGCAGCGGCAGAAGGTTGATGATGGCCAGATTCAGGCTCAGCAGCGCCGCCAGATAGACCACGTATATGGCTCCGGATTTCGCTGTGACGTTCACCGCGTAGACGATGCCCACCGGACCGGACAGCTCCTTGACGGACACTTCGCCGGTGAACAGCTGTTTCAGGGTCGTGTACATCATCACCGTCATGCTTCCGGTGTTCTTTATCCCTGCCCCGATGGACGGGAAGAAATGGCGCTCCGTGGTCGGGGTGATGCCGATCATGTTCCGCTTCTGCTCTTCGTTGTATTCCGGCTTTACGGCGATCTGTGTCTCCTCACCATCGCGCAGGACGGTGATCTCCACTTCATCTTCCTTCGTGTATCCGATGTCCTGAATGATGTCGTTCCATTCATCCACCTTCTGGTCATCGATCATGACGATCTGGTCGCCCGCCAGCAGCCCGGCCTTATCTGCCGCCGAGCCCGGCTCCACCTTGTCAAGCGTGGTTGTCGCCTGCCCCGCGATGAAGGCGATGATGATCAGCAGCACGACGCAGGTCAGAAGGTTCATCAGGGAGCCGGCGGCCAGAACGATGGCCCTCTGCCAGGCAGGCTGGTTGTTGAAAGCTCTGGGGTCTTCTGAATCCTCATCTTCTCCTTCCATGGCGCAGTATCCGCCTATGGGAAATACGCGCAGGGCGTAGAGGGTCTCCCCCTTCTGTTTTTTATAGAATGCCGGTCCCATGCCGATGGCGAATTCGTTGACCTTGACTCCACAGGCTTTGGCCGTGATAAAATGGCCGAATTCGTGCACGAAGATCAGCAGACAAAAGATCAGTATTGCGTAAATGATGGTCATATATGTTCCTCCGCCGCCGCCCGAACCAGGGCGTCGGTCTCCAGTATTTCTTCCAGGCTGAGTCCCGGCAAAGGCTGGTGCTGCTGCAGGATATCTTCGAGAATATCCTGGATCTGGTGGAATCTGATCCTTCCGTCGAGAAATGCCGCCACCAGCACTTCGTTGGCCGCGTTCAGTGCCACCGGATACGTCCCGCCCCTGCGGCTCGCCTCATAGGCCAGTCCCACCGTACGGAAGACGGTCTCGTCCATCTTCTCAAAGGTGAGCTCACCGCAGGAGAAGATGTCCAGAGGCTGCATGGTGCCGGTCATGGGAAGACGTCTCGGGTAGCTGAAGGCGTAAGCGATGGGAACCCGCATGTCGGGATTTCCCAACTGTCCGATGATGGATCCGTCGGCGTATTCCACGGCAGAATGGAGCACGCTCTGGGGGTGCACCACGACCTGGATCTTCTCCAGAGGCACGTGGAAGAGCCATCTTGCTTCGATGACCTCCAGGCCCTTGTTCATCATGGTGGCGGAATCGATGGTGATCTTCGCCCCCATGGACCAGTTGGGGTGCTTCAGCGCCTGCTCCCGGCTCACCTGCAGCAGCTCTTCCCGGCTGTATCCGCGGAAGGGGCCGCCGGAGGCGGTGAGCAGGATCCTTCGGATCTCGTT
>CACXCQ010000002.1 GCA_902766185.1 uncultured Eubacteriales bacterium | reverse complement strand
CTGAACTTTATCAACGGGCAAAAGCAGGCCGGCCGGCAGTTCAATACCGCCGACGTGGCAGCGGGATTCCAGGAAGCGGTGCTCGAAGTAGTGGTGAACAAAACCGTTTCCGCGGCGCTGGAGAGAAACGAGGATAAGATCGTCGTGGCCGGCGGCGTCGCGGCCAACAGCAGGCTGCGGCAGATGCTGAAAGATGAATGCGACAAACACGGCCTGGGACTTTTCTACCCGCCGCCGATCCTCTGCACGGACAATGCAGCCATGATCGGTTGCGCAGGCTATTATCGGTTCATGGCGGGCCAGTTCGACGGGCTTGATCTCGACGCGTCCGCGAACCTGCCCCTTTAGCCACAGCAAAAGAGACATCTTATTAAGGAAGACAACATGATCGTTATTTCCGCGAAGGACCTGACAAAAGCATATGGAACGGACGTGATCCTGGAACGAGTCTCCTTTCACATCAATCAAGGGGAGCGGGTAGGAATCATCGGCATCAACGGCGCGGGCAAGACCACGCTGCTTCAGATGCTCACCGGAGAAATGGAACCGGAATCCGGAGACGTTTTTATCTCCGGCGACCTCAATGTGGGCTATCTGAAACAGGATGCCGGTTTCGATTCGGAGAACACCGTCATCCAGGAGGCGGAGGCAGTCTTCCGGCATTTCCCGGAAATGGAGAAGGAGATGGAGAGCCTGCTGAAACAGGTGACGGAACTCTCCGAAGCGAGTCAGGACCCGGCCCGGCCGAATCAGGATCAGGCCCGGGCGGAACAGCTGCTGCACCGCTACGAGCAGATCCACGAGCGCTACCAGCGAATGGGCGGCTATTCCTATCAGAGCGAGCTTCGCGGGATCCTCACCAGCATGGCCTTTGACGAGAGCACCTACGACAAGAAGATCTCGACCTTGAGCGGCGGAGAAAAGACCAGACTCGCGCTTGCCCTGCTTTTGCTCGAAAAACCGGACATTCTGCTTTTGGACGAGCCAACGAACCACCTGGACATTGGCACGCTGAAGTGGCTGGAGCAGTACCTGAAGGGCTACCGGGGCACCATCATTCTGGTGTCTCACGACCGGTATTTCCTCAACGAGACCGTGACCAGAGTTTTTGAGATCAACAATCACCGGCTGAGCATATATGAAGGCAATTACGCGTTCTATGCCAGGGAGCGAAAGGCGCGCAGGGAGGCGGAGCTGCGGCAGTACGAGAAGCAGCAGAAGGAGATCGCCCGCCAGGAGGAGATGATCCGGAGGTTCAAACAGCGGGGCACAGAAAAGCTGGCCAAACGGGCGGCGTCCAGAGAGAAGCAACTGGAGCATGTGCAAAGGCTGGAGAGACCCGATGGGGAGCACGGACGTATGGGCCTGCATTTCCATCAGGAATACCAGAGCGGCAAGGACGTGCTCCAGGCGGAGGACCTGAGCAAGTCTTTCGGATACGGGGCCGACCGGAGAGAACTTTTTCACGGAGTTGAGCTCGACATCAAACGCGGTGAGCGGGTCTGCATCGTGGGGGACAACGGCACGGGAAAGACCACGCTTCTGCGGATGCTCCTGAGAGATCTGCAGCCCGGCGGCGGATGGATCCGCATCGGCCACAACGTCCAGTTCGGATACTACGATCAGGGGCAGCAGTCCCTGCACGATGAACTGACGGTCATCGAGGAGCTGCAGGAGGCATACCATCTTTATACAGACGGCGAGTTACGCAATATCCTGGGCCGGTTCCTCTTCCGGGGAGAACAGGTCTTCCTGCCGGTCGGCTCCCTCAGCGGGGGCGAAAAAGCCCGCCTGGCGCTGCTGAAGCTCATGCTCTCCGGGGCAAACGTGCTGATGCTGGACGAACCCACCAACCATCTGGACATCGAGTCCAAGGAGATTTTTGAAGAGGCGCTGCTGGATTATCCCGGCACCTGCATCATCGTCTCCCACGACCGGTACTTCCTGAACCGCATCCCCACCAGGATCTGCGAGCTGACCCGGGACGGGCTGGTGAACTACCTGGGGAAATACGATTACTACGTCGAGAAGAAACAGCAGATGAGCGGCAGCAGGGGACGGGAGCATCTGAGAGAACTGTCCAGGACGCAGGGCGGAGGTGCGGGCGTCTCCGGGAGCACGCTGGCGCAGCAGGCGGAAACGGGCACGGCGAGAAGCGGAGATTCAGGCACCGGAACCGCATGCGCAGGATCGGCAGGAACCGCGAAGGCCGGAGCCGCCGGAATCAGTGCCGCGGAAGAACGGAGGCTGAAGAAGGAGCAGGAAGCGATCGTCCGCAGACGCGAGCGGGCAAAGGCTGCAGCGGAAAAAGAGATCGCCCGGCTGGAGGAGGAGATCGGCAAGATCGAAGAGGAACTGTCCCGGCCGGAGATCATGACAGACGCTGGGAAGCTGCAGAAGCTGAGCGAGGAGCTGGCAGAGAAGCAGGAGAGGCTGGAGCAGGCCTACGAAAAATGGGTTGAATTACAGGAACAGGTTTGATAAACTTTTACATATTGAACGCCATCTGAAGGCGGTTCAAGGGGGGTTGAGGAGTGATCCCGGAGGTGTGATATGGTCTTTGACCGAGTCAGAGAATGTGTGGTGGAACAGCTGGATATCGATCCTGAACTGATCGAAATGGATTCTGATCTGATGCAGGATCTGAATGCGGATTCGCTTGACGCTGTCGAAATCATCATGGCAATCGAAGAAGGTTTCGGCCTGGAGATCCCGGACGTGGACGCGGAGAAGTTCCGCTCTGTAAGGGACATGGTCGAATACGTGGAGGCAAGGGTATAGCATGGCGAAACAAGAGAAGATATCCAACGCCGTCATCAAGCGGCTGCCCAGGTACCGCAGATACCTGAACGAATTGAGAAAAAAGGGAGTGGACAAGATCTCCTCGAGCGAGTTCAGTCACCTTATCGGATACACTGCGTCCCAGATCCGTCAGGACCTGAACAATTTCGGCGGGTTCGGACAGCAGGGATACGGCTACAGCGTTGAGGGGCTGTACAACGAGATCAGTGCCATCCTCGGACTGGACCGGGGATACAAGATGGTAATGGTCGGTGCGGGCCATCTGGGCCAGGCCATCGTAAACCATACCTATTACTATAAGACGGGATTCGTCGTCACCGGGATATTCGAGGTGAATCCCGATCTCATCGGAACCACCATCAACGGGGTCGAGGTGATGGACTACGAGAATATCGTGGAGTTCGTGGAGCAGGAAAACATCGATATCGGCGTCATCTGCACCACCAAGGAAGTCGCCCAGGAGGTGGCGGACAAGCTTTGCTTCGCCGGAGTGGACGGCCTGTGGAACTTCGCGCCGGTGGACATCGAAACGCCGTCCCATGTGGCGGTGGAGAACGTTCACATCAGCGACAGCCTGCACTCGCTGGCGTACCACATGAACAAAAAGAACAAAGATAAATAGAATAAAAAAATAACCGTTTCATGACGAAACGGTTATTAATTCCTTAGGAATCAGTCGCTATAATCAGCCTTCCTGAGGGGCGTCAACCGGGCAGGCTCCTGCGCATGCTCCGCAGTCGATGCAGGCGTCAGCGTCGATAACGTGCTTGTCATCGCCAGCGGTGATGGCCTCTACCGGGCACTCATCCAGGCAAGCTCCGCAGTTGATGCAGTCGTCATTAATTACATAAGCCATGATATATCCTCCTTTTGATATTGATAGCTGATATGTGGATTATAGCAGACGTTTCCCCAGTAAGACAAGACTAACAGCGGACAGTCAAAGCACGAGGTCAACACCATGAAAATCTATGGACTAGTAGGAAAAAGCGGAACGGGCAAAAGTTATCAGGCGGGAAACATCTGCCGGGAGAAGAATATCGAGGCCATCATCGATGACGGCCTCTTCATCTGCCGCAACAAAGTGATGGCCGGAATCTCCGCAAAACGCCAGCCGACGAAGATCGCCGCAGTGCGCACGGCCCTGTTCCACGAGGACGATCATATGCAGAGCGTGAAGAATGCCATCGAAAAGGCGGATCCCGACAGCCTGCTGGTGCTGGGGACCTCGGACCGCATGGTGGACAAGATCGTGGCACGCCTGGGTCTGGAGGAGATCGACGAGCGGATCTACATCGAAGACATCACCACGGAGGAAGAGCGGCAGACGGCCCACAAGCAGAGGCACGAAATGGGTCAGCACGTCATCCCTGCTCCCACCTTCCAGCTGAAGCGGCAGTTCAGCGGATACTTCGTATCTCCCCTGAAAAGCTCGCTGCAGATGTTCCGGAATCTCAACCCCTGGAAGGAGGCGGCGGATAAATCCGTGGTCCGGCCCACCTACAGTTATCTTGGAGGATATGAGATCTCTGAAAAAGTCATGTCCGATATCGCGGCCTGCGTCCAGAAGGAGCTGGGAACCGTTTCAAATCTGGTGAAGATCGTCATCAGCGACAACCGCATGGAAGAGGAAGAGGGCGTAGAGCTCTACATTCAGGCGGACTTCAACTACGGCGCGGATCTTCCCGCAAAAGCCGAGGAATATCAAAAACAGGTAGCGCATCAGATCGAAGCCATGACCATGTTCAATGTCACGAAGGTAGATCTTGAGGTGCGCCGCCTGGTCTGATCAGGAAAAACTTTGCGAAAACCAGTTGACAGAAGGACACGAGCGTTGTAAAGTATAGTTGGCACTCGTTAGAGGTGAGTGCTAACAGAAGAAAAATCGAGCCGCCAAGGCTCATTATTAAAGTAAAGGAGAGATAACATGAGTTATGGAATCAAGCCGTTAGGAACAAGAGTCGTCATCAAGGAAATGGTCGCGGAAGAGAAGACCGCCAGCGGAATCGTTCTGCCGGGCTCTGCACAGGAGAAGCCCCAGATGGCAGAAGTCCTGGCCGTGGGACCGGGAACCGAGGATGAGAAAATGGAACTGAAGGTGGGCGATAAGGTCATCTTCTCAAAATATGCAGGAACAGAAGTCAAATTCAAGGGCGAAGAAGTCATGATCATGAGCCAGAGAGACATCCTGGCGATCGTGGAGTAACATTCGACCGGAGAAATAAGCAAATAATATTAAGGAGGAAACATAATTACTATGGCTAAGGAATTACATTACGGAGAAGAGGCCAGAAGAGGCCTTCAGGCTGGCGTAGATAAGCTGGCAGATACAGTAAAGATCACACTGGGTCCCAAAGGCAGGAACGTCCTGCTGAGCAAGAGCTTCGGCGCACCGCTGATCACCAACGACGGCGTGACCATCGCCAGAGAGATCGAGCTGGAAGACGCCGTTGAGAACATGGGCGCGCAGCTGGTGAAGGAAGTCGCGACGAAGACCAATGACGTGGCCGGTGACGGAACCACAACAGCGACTCTGCTGGCCCAGATCATCATCAAGGAAGGATTCAAGAACGTAGCCGCTGGCGCGAACCCCATGATCCTGAAGCGCGGCATCGCCGGAGCAGTTGACGTAGCTGTGGATGAGATCAAGAGACTGTCCAAGGAAGTCGACACCACCGAAGCTATCGCGCAGGTCGCATCCGTCTCCGCGGCGGACGAAGAGATCGGCGGACTCATCGCTGAGGCCATGGAGAAGGTCGGCAAGGAAGGCGTCATCACGGTCGAAGAGTCCAAGTCCATGGGCACCACTCTGGACGTAGTTGAAGGTATGCAGTTCGACAGAGGATACTTCTCCCCCTACATGGTCAACGACACCGAGAAGATGGAAGCCACCATGGAGAATCCGTACATCCTGGTGACCGACAAGAAGATCTCCAACATTCAGGATCTCCTGCCTTTGCTCGAGCAGATCGTACAGCAGGGCCGCAAGCTCTTCATCATCTGCGATGACCTGGAAGGCGAAGCGCTGGCAACCATCATCGTCAACAAGCTGAAGGGCGTCTTCGACTGCGTCGCGGTCAAGGCTCCGGGATTCGGCGACAGACGTAAGGCCATGCTGGAGGACATCGCGGTCCTCACCGGCGCGACCGTCGTTTCCGAGGATCTGGGATATGAACTGAAGGAAGCCACCGTGGATATGCTGGGAAGCGCGGCGACCGTCAAGGTCGACAAGGAGAACACCGTTATCGTAGGCGGCGCAGGAGCGGCTGAGGATATCGAAGAAAGAGTCAACCAGATCAAGGCGCAGATCGAGCAGACCACTTCCGATTTCGATCGTGAGAAGACCCAGGAAAGACTGGCCAAGATGGCTGGTGGCGTTGCGGTCATCAAGGTCGGCGCGGCCACAGAGACCGAGCTGAAGGAGCGCAAGCTGCGCATCGAGGATGCGCTGAACGCCACCAAGGCGGCAGTCGAGGAAGGCATCGTTTCCGGCGGCGGCGTCGCTCTGGTGAACGCGATCCCGGCAGTTGCCAAGTACGTTGAAAGCCTGGACGGCGATGCCAAGACTGGCGGCGCGATCATCGTCAGAGCTCTGGAGGAGCCGGTACGCCAGATCGCGGAGAACGCAGGCTATGAAGGCAGCGTTGTCGTAGCGCAGGTCAAGGAAAGCCCGGAAGGAACCGGATTCAACGCTTCCACCGAAGCTTATGAAGATATGCTGACAGCAGGTATCGTCGACCCGGCGAAGGTCACACGTTCCGCACTGCAGAACGCAGCTTCCGCATCCGCGATGCTGCTGACCACAGAAGCCGGCGTCACCGACATCAAGGAAGACGTTCCCCCGATGCCCCCGATGGGCGGCGGCATGGGCGGCGGGATGCCGGGCATGATGTAAGGACAGCATGAATGACGCATGAATGACAATAGAAAGAGCTGCTGCACGGATCCGTGCGGCAGCTCTTTTTTCTGTGCCTCGATCAGACATTTTCCCCGAAAAGGTCGAAAACAGAAGCGGGTATGGGTATAATAAGAGAAACACTCAGGAACAGAACGGGAAAACCGAGGAGCATAGAAGCATGAAAAAGAAAACAGCATTGATCACCGGGATCACGGGGCAGGACGGATCCTATCTGGCGGAGCTTCTGCTGGAGAAGGACTATGACGTTCACGGGATCGTCAGGAGAGCGTCGGTGCCCAACACCGGGCGCATTCAGCACATTCTGGACAGGATCACGCTCCACGACGGAGATGTGACCGACAGTTCGTCCCTGATCAGGATCATCGCGGAGACGAAGCCTGCGGAGATCTACAACCTGGCGGCCCAGTCTCACGTGCAGGTGTCCTTCGATGTGCCGGAGTACAGCGGCGACGTGGACGCGCTGGGAGCGCTGCGGGTCCTGGAAGCAGTGCGCATAGCCGGACTGGGAGATACGGCGCGCATCTATCAGGCCTCTACATCGGAGCTGTTCGGCAAGGTCGAGGAAGTGCCCCAGAAGGAGACCACGCCATTTCATCCCTACAGCCCATACGCCGTCGCGAAGCAGTACGGCTTCTGGATCACCCGGGAATACCGGGAGGCCTACGGCATGTTCGCCTGCAACGGCATCCTCTTCAATCACGAGTCGGAGCGGCGGGGCGAAGAGTTTGTCACCCGCAAGATCACGCTGGCCGCGGCGAGGATCGCCGAAGGGCTGCAGGATCATTTGGAGCTGGGGAATCTGGACAGCCTGCGTGACTGGGGCTACGCGAAGGACTACGTGGAGTGCATGTGGCTGATGCTGCAGCACGACGAGCCGGACGATTTCGTCATCGCAACAGGCGAGCAGCACACCGTCCGGGACTTCGCGGAAAAAGCCTTTGCCTGCAACGGGATCGAGATCCGCTGGGAAGGCGAGGGGATCGATGAGAAGGGATACGATGCGGCCACCGGCAGGATGCTGGTCTGCGTCAACCCCAGGTGGTTCCGGCCAACGGAGGTGGACACGCTTCTGGGGGACCCGTCCAAAGCCAGGGAAGTCCTGGGATGGGATCCGCGAAAGACCTCCTATGAGGAATTGATCCGCATCATGGCGGAGCACGACCGGAAACTGGCAAGGCAGGAGAGCGGGGCATGAACAAAAGCGCGAAAATATATGTCGCCGGGCACCAGGGCATGGTGGGATCGGCGATCTGCAGAGAATTGATCCGGCAAGGGTACACCAACCTGATCATCCGGAGCCACGAGCAGCTGGATCTGACGAGGCAGGACGAAGTGGAGCGGTTCTTCGCGGAGGAGCGGCCGGAGTACGTTTTTCTGGCTGCCGCGAAGGTGGGAGGCATCGCGGGCAACATGGCCGCGATGGCTGACTTCATGTACGAAAACATGATGATCGAGATGAACGTGATTCGGTCCGCCTGGCAGAACGGCTGCAGGAAGCTGGAATTTCTGGGTTCCTCCTGCATCTATCCCCGACTGGCGCCCCAGCCGATCCGTGAGGACAGCCTGCTGACGGGAGCGCTGGAGCAGACCAACGAGGCCTATGCCCTGGCGAAGATCTCCGGCCTGAAGTACTGCGAATACCTGAACCGGCAACAGGGGGCGGAGTTCATCTCCGTCATGCCCTGCAATCTCTATGGACCCAACGACAATTACCATCCCGAGAACAGCCACGTTATCCCCGGGATGCTCCGCCGTTTCCACGAAGCGAAGGAGGCCGGCGCGGAGCACGTGACCTGCTGGGGGGACGGCTCGCCGCTGCGGGAGTTCCTTTACGTGGACGATCTGGCCAGCCTTTGCGTGCTCCTGATGAAGGAATATAGCGGCAGCGAGACGGTGAACGCCGGCTCCGGCAGAGAGATCTCCATTCGCGAACTGGCGGAGCTGGTGGCGAAGACCGTGGGGTTTGACGGCGAGATCCGGTGGGATACCTCCAGGCCAAACGGAACGCCGCGAAAGGTTCTGGACTGCGCAAAGGCAGAGAGCATGGGCTGGCGCTGCCGGACGGATCTGGAGGATGGACTGCGGCTGGCGTACGCGGATTTTCTGAAGGGCGCACGGCGAGAGGGAGGAGTCTGACATGCATACCGTATTGCTTTCCGGGGGTTCCGGCAGGCGGCTCTGGCCCCTGTCCAACGAAGTGAGATCCAAGCAGTTCCTGAAGCTTTTTCCTGCAGAGGGTGGCGCTTATGAATCCATGATCCAGCGGGTCTTTCGCAAAATCAGGGCGGTCCTTCCGGATGCGGAGGTGATGGTGGCCACTTCGGGCGCTCAGGTTCCCGCCGTGCGAAACCAGTTGGGAAAGGATGTGGACATTTCCGTCGAGCCCTGCCGCAGGGATACTTTCCCCGCCATCGCTCTGGCAGCCGCGTATCTGCTGGATGTGAAGGGCGCGGGGGAAGAGGAGCCGCTGGTCATCTGCCCGGTGGATCCGTATGTGGACGACGGCTATTTTGCGATGCTGGGGGATCTTGCGGAGATGGCAAAGGACGGTGAAGCAAACATCTCTCTGATGGGGATCGAGCCGACGTATCCGTCTGAGAAATACGGCTATATACTGCCCGAAACAGGGGAGGAGATCTCGGCCGTATCTGCCTTTGCGGAAAAGCCCTCGGCGGAGATGGCCGCGGAATACATTTCCCGGGGCGCGCTGTGGAATGGCGGCGTGTTCGCCTGCAGGCTGGGATACCTTCGGGAAAAGACCGCGCAGCTCACTGGCTTGCGCAGCTACGATGAGCTGTACGAAAAGTACGCGGAGCTGGAGCCCATCTCCTTTGATTACGCCGTAGTGGAAAAGGAGGAGAGGCTTCGGGTGAAGCGGTTCGCCGGGGACTGGAAGGATATCGGCACGTGGAACACCCTGACAGAATCCCTGGAGGATGCGGTGATCGGCGAAGGCGTGATGAGCGGGGACTGCGACAATGTGCACATCATCAACGATCTGGACGTGCCTGTCCTGGCCATGGGGCTTAATGATGTGGTGATCTCGGCCTCTCCGGAGGGGATCCTGGTAGCGGACAAAGGACAGAGTTCCTATATCAAACCCTATGCGGATTCCTTCGCGCGGCAGGTGATGTTTGCGGAGAAATCCTGGGGGAGCTACCGGGTGATGGATGTGGAGAGCGACGCGCTGACCATCAAGGTGACGCTGAATCCCGGCCACTCCATGAATTACCACAGCCACCAGCGGCGGGATGAAGTCTGGGTAGTGATCAGCGGCGAGGGAAGGACCATCATCGACGGTGAGGAGCGACCGGTTCGCTCCGGGGATGTGATCACCATGGCCGCGGGATGCCGCCATACCGTCATCGCCGACAGCGAGCTGAAACTCATCGAAGTCCAGCTGGGAGAGGAGATCTCAGCGGAGGACAAGATCAAGCATGGCGAGGTGCAAAAAAAGAACGATTTGCGCGGGGGACGGTAGAAGGTCCATATTCCAACAGCTCCCGATATTTGCGCAAGTTTGCTCGTAAAAAAAGACACGAGAACAACTGAACAACATCCCGGCAAAGTGCTACAATGAAGGTGCATCACTTTTAGGGGTGTTTTTGATTGCTTTTTTGTACGCTATTGCTTTAATAGAGGAAAGGAGAGGAAGAGTGTTTACAGCGCACAAGGGGAAACAGAAAAGACTACCGACGAAGCTATTATTCGCAGCAGTCCTTTCTCTATTGATGGCCATCGGCATGGCGCCGGCGGCAGTACACGCGGAGGGAGACCAGGTGATCAAGTATTACGATACCTGGAGTGTCCCGAATATCTATTATTTATCGGATGAGGATCCGATTCCTGCAAAGACGACGCAGGGCACGATCCCCAAGATCAAGTACGAAGGCGGAAATTCCTATGTGGAGGTTCCGGACAATGTTGATATCGCGTGGACGATCACGGCCACAGACGCGACGGAGCCGGGAAACGCCCAGTCGTACGAAACGATTGCTTCAGTTGATGATAACGGCCTGGTGACCTTTAACGAACCGGGAACGGTGAAGGTCTGGCTGACCATGACGAATGGAGCTGGAAGCAAATCTGCCAGCAAAACCGTCAAATATGACCTGGCTCCGGCCCAGACCGTATCTGAAGACGGAACGAAGACACCGTATGCTACGCTGCTTGCGGCGTTCAACGCAGCGCAGAACGGGGATACTATTGTCTTGAATAAAGATCAGAATGTCACGAATTTCAGCAAGATGACGCTGAACGAGGAGAAGGCGTTTACCCTGGATCTCAATGGACATACCGTCAACTTTAACGCAAATTATAGTCCTAATAAATTCGGAGCTTTGCTCACCATTAAAAAGGGCAGCCTGAATGTGATCAACAGCGGTCAGGGCGGTGGCATAGTCGCGGCTGGAACCAACGCCAGAGCGTTCAATCTCGACACCACAGATGAGCCCGGAAGTGAAGCGGAGCTGACGATCGGCAAAGGCGTCAGCGTTTCATCTGCAGGCGATTGCTGTGTGACACTGTTCGGCGCAGCCACACTGAACACCAAGGGAGATCTCAACTCTCCCAATAGCTTCGTCATCGCCGGCAACGGATCCTCCGGCAAGGGCGGATACACCGTGAACGTCACGGGCGGAACCGTCACATCGGATTCTTCCATTGCCATTTACCATCCGAACGATGGGGTGGTAAATATTTCCTACGGAACGGTTCAGGGAACAACGGCGGTGTATCAGAAGAGTGGTTCTCTGAAGATCACCGGCGGAAAAGTGATCGCCACGGGCGAAGCTGCGGACTACGTCTATAACGGTAATGGCGCGAACGCCACCGGCGACGCGGTGGTCATCGATTCCTGCGGTTATCCGGGAAGCGTGCCGCAGACGACTGTTACGGGAGGAACGATCGAGTCCGCAAACGCTGATGCCATAGCCAGCTATACGGGCAATGGTGTACCCGATGAAGATGCTCCGGTCGTGACGATCACCGGCGGAACCTTCAAGGGGGACATCCCGGAGGGCGCGCTCGATGACAGTGTGGTCGTAGAACGTACGGCTCCGAACGGCACTGTCTCCTATCTGAAGTTTTCGGCGACAATGCTGAGCTCAGACGGCACCTACAAGCTCCTGAAGGATCTGACCGCAACAGCCAGGCTCGTTCCAGGCATCATGGCTAAAGATATTACGCTGGATCTCAACGGGCACACGATCACCTCATCGGCACAGGATTGCGCCATCCTGCTCAGCAGGGCGGGGACCCAAACCAGTCCGAAGAGCTTCAGCATCACCGACAGCAGTGAGAATAAAGGCGGCAAAGTGATCGCCACAGGGCTGGATCCGGCTGATGGCAACGATGCCATGATCTTATGCACTGGAAAGTACAACAACGTTACGATAGGTGAGGGCGTTACTCTGCAGGGAGGCACAGTTGCCTTCACGTCAGAGAACCAGACACTCGACGTTTATGGAACGATCGACGGCGGAGAAGATTTCGCTATCGCCACCAACGGAGGAACCACCAAGAATTCCACGATCAATATTCACGAGGGCGCAGTCGTCGAATCTGACAAGATCGCTGTCTATCTGCCCGGAGACGGAACGACCAGCATCTCCGGGGGCACGATCACCGGAACGACGGCAGTCTACCAGAAGAGCGGTGAACTGAACATCACAGGCGGCAAGCTCGTGGCCCATGGACCCAAAGCGGAATACGAATACAATGGCAGCGGGGCGGTATCCACGGGAGATGCTCTGGTCATCGAATCCTGCGGCTACCCCGGCGGAGCACCCAAACCCAGCATTACCGGCGGTGAATTCGAGTCCGCGAACGGTGACGCAGTGGCGAGTTATCAGTATGGGGATAACGAGTTAGTCACAGGATTCATTACCGGCGGAACATTCACCAGCGACGTGACAGATCTCTGCGCAGATCTCTGCTTCATAAAAGAGGAAAATGGTTCGTTCACAGTGGTGTTAATCGCCGGCAAACTGGACGAGCTGCAGGAGCAGGTTGATGCGATGCAGGAGCAGATCGACGCCAACAAGGCTGCGCTCGACGCACTGGATGACACCTACGCGACTGATGAGGATGTAGCGGCGAAGATCGCCGCGGCGAAGACAGCCATCGAAGAAGCCCAGGCAGCAGTCGATGCTGCGCAGGACGAAGCGCTGGCCGGCAAGGTAACGGAACTGACGAACGCGATCAGCGCAGCGAAGACCGCACTGGAAGAAGCCGATGCAGCCACGCTGACAGCGGCGAAGGCCTACACTGATGAAGCGAAGGCGGCTCTGCAGGAGCAGATCACCGCGAACAAGAACGCGCT
>CACXCQ010000001.1 GCA_902766185.1 uncultured Eubacteriales bacterium | reverse complement strand
CCCGGGAATCGCTGCTGCTTTCCCCGCGGAACAGGGCTTCGCACTGCCGCTCCCGGATCTTCTGGGCGATCCGGTCCGCCGTCAGCGAGCCCTTTCGCTCCAGCCATCCCCGCAGGACCAGGTATCCGGGCAGAAGGACGCAGCAGGCTGCGGCCGGCGCTGCCTTGACCGGTCCCGCGCCGAAGAGCTGTCCCGCCGAAATGACCAGCAGGATCGCGATGATGGCCAGCAAGCATGGACCCAGGGTCAGCCAGATCCTCTGCCCTCGTTCCGCTTCCCGGAGGATCCGGCGCAGAAGCCCGGGCCAGGCCGCCGGACCTGCCGGGGCTGCCGGACCTGCCTTTGCTCCGTCTGCGGAACCTGCATCAGCTGCCGCGTCCTTCGCAAGTCCTGCTTCCGCAGCCCTTCGCAGATTCTCCAGAGTCTCCTCCCGTTTCTTCTGCCTGTCCTGCTCGCTCTTGTAGATGAATACGTCTTCGGAAATGATCTCCGACATGTACCGCTCGATCAGCAGCTGCTCGAACGCAATTCCCTCTTCCTCGGGGATCGCTGCCCGCCGCAGGAGCCTGCTCATCAGGGGGCGGGTCGCCGCCTGTTCGATGATCTGCAGCTCGCAGTCCTCCGCGGCTTCGATCTGGAGCCGCCAGGTGACGTAGTTGCTGTCGGTGGCCACCAGTCCCGGGATGCTCATGCCGGCCTCCAGGGCCATGATGTGCAGCGGCCTTCCGAAGATGCCCTTTTCTTCCGGCACGAGAAAAACGTCCGCGCTTCCGCTGCGCAGCTTGTACGCGTCTTTTCCGGATGGGGTCTGGTAGGTCTGTCCTCTGGTCAGCTGTACGCGCATCATGGCCGGTCACCGCCCTTCTCCAGATCCAGCCGCTGGCTGCAGCCACCGATCAAAAGCTGGTCGTGGCCTGCGATGACGCAGGTGCATCCTCTCCTGCGGATGTTCGCCATGATCTGTTCCGTCGTCGCGTCATCGATGGCGGTGAACGCCTCGTCGAGGATCAGGATCGACGGATCCGTGGCCAGAGCTCTGGCGATCTCAACGCGCTGCTGCTCTCCCCCGGACAATCCGCGGCCCCGGTCTCCCAGCTGGGTGTCCACGCCGTCCGGCAGACCCAGCACGCAGTCCTCCACACAGGCGTCCGCGATGGCCCGGGCCAGATCCTCCGACGTGATATTCGGATTCCACAGGGTGATGTTGTCCCGGATGCTTCCGGCGAACAGCTCCGACTTCTGTCTGACCATGGCGATGCTGGCGCAGATCACCTGCCTCGGGATCTCCCCGGCGGGCCGGTTGTCGTACAGGATCTCGCCTTCCGTCGGCTCCAGCAGTCCCGCCAGCAGCTTGCCCACGGTGGACTTGCCGCTGCCGGAGGGTCCGGTCACCGCAAGCGATGACCCCACCGGAAGGTAGAGGTTCAGATCATCGACGATCCGCTCCCCGAAGGCGCCGTATGCAAAGGCTGTCCCGTGGCACCGGATATTCCCCTGGAGCCGGCGGAACTTTTGCGCAGCGGGCTGCGCTTTGCCCTGTGTATTCTCTTCCCGGTTTTCGGCGACGATATCGGATGCGGCCTGGATCTCGTCATCGATCTCCTGCAGTCCGGAGGCTGCGTTGAGGAGTGTCTCCAGCGCCGGGATCAGCACCGCGAACAGAAGGAGCCACAGCAACAGGGTCCCGTCATCCGCCATATGCGTCCCCCGCAGAAGCAGCATGAACGCCGCAACGGCCAGGCCGTAAAGACCGAACCGAAGTGTCTTCTCTCTTCTTTCCTCTCCGGCCAGCTGCTGATGCATGCCGGCGGAGTTTCGCGACAGCTCCAGCGCCTTATCCGCGTATTCCTGATCCAGTCCCAGACTGTGGACGGTGTCGATCCTTCCCGCGCCGGACAGGACCGCCGCCGCCAGCTCCGCGTCCTGAACGTTCACCCTTGTCCGCACACGGGTCATCTGCCGGTCCATCAACAAACGGACCGCGAAGACCGCCGGGATCAGCAGGACCAGAGGAAGCAAAAGCAGCAGAGCGGAAGGCTTCGAAAAGGCCATGATGACCGGCAGGATCAGGCAGAGCAGAATTCCTCCTGCCGCGATGATCCCCCGGGTCACGGTCTCCCCCGTGTACCGGCCCACCCGGTCGTTTCGGCGGATCCGCTCCGTCATCGTCTCCGGATCCCGCTGCTGCAGAAAGGTCAGGGGCATATCAAAAAGCCTGTGCAGATACGACCAGGAATTGCGCAGCTCAACGGAGTCCTTCAGCCTTCGAAGGCTCCGTTCACCGATGACCATGCTGAGGATAAAGACCAGCAGAAATGCCCCGGGCAAAAGCAGCGCCGCGGCGCCTTCTCCGCCCACGCCCGGCGAAGCGGCCAGGGCGAAATACAGGATCGCCGCCAGCACGGCGACCTGTCCCAGAAGTCCCGCGGCAACAGCGGTCACCGCGTGCCGCCGGTGCGACGCGAACATTTCCCGGATCCTTCCGGAGCGCAGGTACGTCTCCGGTTTCTTTCCGTATTCCGGGAAGTCGCTGAATTCCGGCTCCGGCTCGAAGGACAGAACGATGCCCGAGAAGGAACTCTCCAGCCTTTGCATGGGGATGCTTCGCTTGCCGTAGGCCGGGTCGTTGATGCTGCACTCCCCGTTCCGCATGCCTTCGTAGACCACGAAATGGTTGTGCTCCCACCAGAGGATGCAGGGCGGTCGCATCTGCGCCAGCTCGTCGGCGTCCCTGCGGAAGCCCTCGCAGCGAAGGCCACGGCGCTGGGCCGCCCGGACGATGTTTCCGGCGCTGCAGCCGTCCCGGGTCACGTCGGTCTCGATCCGCAGCTGCTCCAGGGAAACGTACTGTCCGAAATGCCGGAGAATCATAGAAAGGCAGGCCGCGCCGCATTCCGTGGGCTCAACCTGCATTACGGTTTTTGTGTCTGCGAAAAGATTCGGCGAGGTCATGTCACAACACCCGCAGGAAATCGCTGTCCCGGGCGCTGATCTGCAGCTTGTGCAGGGTCCGGGTCAGGATCACCCGGACATTGGCGTCGGTCATTCCCATGGCCTCAGCGATGTCCTTTGTCTTCATTTCATCGTAGTAACGCATGAGCAGGATCCTGCGCTTCACCTCGTCCAGCTCCGCCAGGGCCTCGTCCAGGTATTCGCGGATCTCCTCCAGCCGCATGGCCTGGTCGAAATCGTCCTCGTAGGGGATCTCGAAGCCTTCCATGTTGTCGATGGAGCTGGCGGGCTTGCGATCGCGGTAGTAGTTCTTCAGGGTGTTGTTGGTGATGGTGAAGATCCAGGTGGACACCGCCGCCTTGGCCGGATCGTAGCGGTCGATG